>JBNMPD010000043.1:0-18355 GCA_051276225.1 Flavobacteriales bacterium | reverse complement strand
CCACGCATAACTAAATTTCATAAACACTGAACGCTCATTTTTAGTCAACGATGTCAGCACATCGTCTTGATAAGCTGAGTCTGAATAACCTACAAAAAATTTAGTGAGAGGGTTAAGTTTGTAAGAATATAAAAGTTGTGTGCCCAAACCTTTACTGTTGGCATCAACCTCAAAAGTATAATTTTGTTGGTTACGTTCAATATCAGAATAAACCAAGATCAGTCTCAAAAACTGGCGCTGATTAAACTGATACGTGGCACGAAAATCAGTCAGGTCCGCAGTGAACAGTTGCTGATTATCTACATCAAGATTTTGATAAGTATGACGCAGTTTAAACTGCAAGCTTTTACCTATACTCCAGTGTATTGTTGGTCGCACAAACCATTGTTTACCCAAGCGATTATTGTCGTAATCGATATGATCACCATAACGCGCAAAAGTGCTGATATACCACGATCGGCTTGGGCGCATTTCAAAGTAAAAGCTGCTCTGCTGTTCAGTGAACAAAGTGCTGTTGTTGCTGATACTAAGCTTACTTGGGTCATCACGCAGACCCACTTTATCTCGTTTTAATAAGTTTATTTTGAAAAAGGACTGCAATTGTCCATTCATACTCAGAGACACTTCCGCTTCTTTTTCAATCAGTTCGTTATTATCGTTATGGCTGATATCCCAGTCGCCGGATAATCTGATTCTATTCCACCAAGTGTTTTCGCTGTACCAATTATAACCCCCTCTTACGGCAGACTTTTGGCGGTCAGCCAAAGAACCAAATCCTAAATCTGTGCGAATACCCGAACCATGGCTATTTTGATGTATAGAAACATTCCAATTTCGCTCCTCATGGTAATAACTGATACGATAAGCTCTTCCACTGAAAGCTTTAGTCTTTTTCAAGCGTAAGGCTGTTTCTGAATAGTTGTCATCTTGCTCACAATCATCGTCACAAAATTCTTTGTATAGATCTAGTGGATATTGAGTATCAGAGCGTAAGATTTGTGCACGAAAAGTATCGTTATCCGTGAGTTGGTATTTGGCATCAATAGCATTGACGTAATTGTAGTAACCTTCAGCATCGCGCAGCGTACTTGTCCAACCGACTGACAACTGCTCAGATACATCATATCGATAGCGTAAGGCTAGATTGAGCGACTCCTGCTCAAAACTAGCGACACTGGAGCCCAGATTACCGGGCACTAAAAAAGTCGTAGACTCATCATTGGCAACAAAAAACCCGAAGGTGTGTTGATCCATTCGCCCAGTCACTTTAGCGCCATAATCAGGCGCCGCCACATTACGGGTATACACTAGATTATAATTACTTGAAAAGTAGTCTGAGTTTTCTAAGAAAAACGTGCGTTTTTCATCAAAAAAAAGCGCAAAAGTGTCGTTGATACTCAGTTGAGCCACATCAGCTTCTACCTGTGAGAAGTCTGGATTAAGTGTGGCTTGTAAGGATATCTCTGGTGTAATTCCCCACTTCACATCCAAACTTATTGCTTGGTTATCTGAGTCATTCCATTCTAAACTTTCTTCTGGCTCACGGCTCTGACCTTTACCCAAAACTAATGTCGGCACTAACGCCAAATTTTGACCTTGTTTGGCTTGTTTAAAGCCACTGATAGATCCCATCTGACATAAATTACATGAGTTATTCCGATCAAGTGGCGTGTTCGAAATACGTAAGCGATCCTCTCTTGGGTAGAAGCGTACCAGCTCTGCTCCCCAAACCTTTTTGTCGCTACCCTCTTTAAAGTTTAAAATACGCAGCGGAATAGCCATTTCAACCTGATAACCAGCAGCAACAATTTTACCTGCAGACTGCCAAATACCATCCCAACTATCACTTTCACTGCCAGTCATTTCGTTTTGAATCGCATCAGCTTGAATACCAAGAGGATTAACAAAAAACTGATAAGCCAAACGACTGTCGTTAAAAGTATCTAGCTTAATCCCTACTAAATCATCGCTCCATATGCCATCTCGGTCTCGATAATAAGCACTGAGGTTCTCTACCTTGGGATCTTGGGCAATAAATGCCACGTACAAGGTATCTCCATTCTCAAATATTTTGACTTGAGTGGTAACCGGTGGTTGAGTGTTTTCAAATGGACGGGTCACATAATTAAGTTCTAGCTGTTTGGCTTGCTGCCAATGGAGATCATCAAGCACACCATCAACCTTAATCTCTCCAGCTATATTAGGAATATCTAATGTGGTGAATTCATTTGAAGTATCAGTATTAGATATGTTTTGTTGAGCAAAAGTGGGATTGATGTTGGCAAAAAAAAGTAGTAAACATATAAAAAGTCGAGGCATGTCTAACGGTTCCGATTAACAAAACATTTACCCAATACAGATTTTTGGATAATTTGTAAAAGGGTAAACTAAATATGCTACAAAAGCATATTTATGCGCTACATCAACCTCTTAGCCCGACAAGTTACATATACTACTCTTGCCCACAGTATGATTTGACTGCGCACAACTCTTTTTAGGCAATAAAGAAAAAGTGATTAACGCTTATACCAGAGTAGCATGATGCCATAACGATATTGATGCACGCACGATTAACAACAACAATGCATACACTTTGTTACTGTCAGTACCAAGTTTATATTTAGGAAAAAATATGTTTTTCCTTTAAAGCCCGTTAATTATATCGGTACAAATTTCGAAAGTTTTTAATTTAAATTTAACTCACGAGTCATGTTTTCGTTTTTATCACGGTGCACTATGACGTCATCTTCGATACGTATGCCACCAAAAGGTCGCAAACTATCCACAATATTCCAATTAATATATTTAGAATTCTCACTGCCTTTTAAATCAGCTAATAAACTATTAACAAAGTACAAGCCAGGTTCAATGGTAAAGACTTGCCTTGCCTCGATGGTACGGGTGTTTCGCAGAAATGGATGAGCCTCAGGGGCTGGGTTGGGAGTACCTCTGTCATCAGAAACATGACCCGCTATATCGTGAACTTGAAGACCTAAAAAATGGCCAATGCCATGAGGGAAAAACGTATTAACAATGCCTGTTTCAAGCATATCGTTTGCTGCTAAATTCACGATACCTGTTTCAGATAAAAGCACCGCAATTTGTTGATAAGCGCTGGTATGTATCTGCACATAAGATACACCGGGTTTTAACATGTCTACACATCGTTGAGTAATGTTATGCATGGACTCAATTAAGTCTGCAAATACGCCACTTTCACGAGCATAAGTACGAGTAATATCAGCAGCATAACCATTAAAGTTTGCACCGGCATCAATTAGAAAAGAACGATTATGAGTAGGCGCTGCAGTCGCTAAATCGGTGTAATGCAATATCGATGCGTTTTCATTTAGCGCAATAATATTATGGTATGGGACTTGATTGTCACCTTGTCTGACAGCACCAAGGTAGGCTAAATTTATATCAAACTCACTTAGTCCCTGCTCAAAGGCACTTTTAGCTGCACGATGCCCATCAACTGCGATACGGTTTGCTTCACGCATACACACTAACTCGTAATCAGTTTTATAGGCGCGCTGATAATGAAGGTAATGCATGACTCTATCTGGATTCACTAATTCAAAACCCAATGCTCCAGCGACTTCTATACATTCACCTATATAAGCGTATTTACTTTTATCAAAAGGTAAGTGTTTTTCTACCGCGCCAGCTTGGGTTAGCAATATTATATCGAACTGCTGTGCCCAAAAATCACTTGGCTCATCAGGAACTTTATGCCAAAAATCTTTGGGCCGATAAAAAACTATCTTTGGCTTATCAACACCGTTTACTATCAACCAACAATTGGGATTATCAATGACGGGCAACCACGCCTTAAATTGCGGATTCACTTTAAAGGGGTAATGGTTATCATCTAAAAACAAACGTTTACCTTGCCCCGAATGGATGATCAAGCCATCAATGCTCTCGCGCTGTATCGCTTCACGTGTACGGTTTTGTAATTCTGAAATATGCTGTGCATAGGTTTGTGTTAATTGTTCTTGAAGTATTCGAGGTGCTAAAACTGACATGCCAGACTCTCATCGAAGAATTTAATAGTATTTTAACATAAGGTTAGGATCTATTGACCTTTCATATGCCACTGAAACGGACTAACTTTTGGGTTGTATTTCCATGTTAGCTAATTCTTTGAACAGGTTTTCACTGCCACCCAAATGTTGGCTGTATATCTGCTGATAAGCCAGCACAGCCTTAACGTAGTTACGGGTTTCTTTATAAGGGATAGTTTCTATCCATAAGTCCAATGGCATATTACCTGTTATAGGCTGCCACTGTTTTACCCTCCGCCAACCGGCATTATAAGACGCGGTGACTAATATGCGATTATTATCCATTTTGTCCATTAAATAACGCATATATTGAGTACCCAGTTCAACATTTTTGTCGGGATTAAATAAGCTATTTCTTTTAACTTTATTCTTGGTCAGATATTGGGCGGTACTTGGCATCAATTGCATCAAACCTAAAGCCCCAGCATGAGAAGCGGCGTCAGGCATAAAAGAACTTTCACGTCTGATGATGGCATATGCCCAAGCAACATCAATATTGTTTTTCTTGGCATTGATTTGTAGTTGACTATCAAATGGCATCGGGAAACGTCGACTTAAATCATCCAAATAACCTGAGTTGGAAAAGCCAAAAATGGCTTGATCATGCCAGTTCTGCTGGCTAGCGAGCACCGCTGCAGTGACCTTCTGTGGCTGAGTCAATTGACTTTGTAAGAAGTACCACTCTCGCCTCGCACTTAAATTACGCCCCAACCGTCTGAATTCTAACGCTCTTTGCGCAGAAGGCAACGCAGCTAATTGGTCCATATCATGTTGTGCTATCAGCAGTGGATTATCGTTTAAGCTGGCCATTTCAGATAGTTTTCCGCTTGCCAAAAAACCGTAATAATGGCGTTGCTTAGCTAATTTTTTTAAGCCTTTATCCGCTAATATTTTAGCGCCTAGCTTCTCATAAGCTCTAGCCTTCCAATATTGAAACACATTTTCATCCGCTACTTCAGCAGGGACAAAATCGATGATATCTAGCACCTGTTGCCAGTTGCGTTGCCTTAACTCATGCGCTAAATGCCAGCGTAATAGTTCTGCATCAGGTTCAATATTTATAGCTTTTTCTAACCACACTTCAGCTTGCTGATGATCTGCTAACGCTAAAAAGATAGCAAATCGGTGTGATATTTGTTTATGTTGCTCTTTCGAAAAAGCAAATTTATTCGTCAGCTTTTCCCAGCTACGTAAGGCTAAATCTCTGTCATTACTAATCAAACGTTTTAAACCATAAACCAATATTTCAGTTTCCTTATCTGAATATTTAGCGGGGAAATTAGATAGGCGAGAAACTTGGCTGGGTGAACGGCGCACTTTTAGCCAGAGATCGGCTAAATATTGCTGCTCTTTTGGTAACAAGGTTTTTAAGTAAGGTATCAGTGTATGATTGCCACCATCAGCTGCCATGGACATTCTTTTCCATACTAATTCTAATGTAAGTTTGCCAACTTTTTGCCATTGCTTAAATAATACGTCACAGTCATTAGGTTGAGATTTACCCACGACCCAAAGATTTTCTGCCAGGGCTAATGCGTGTGTATTAGACGGGTCTTCCTTAAGCAAAATTTCTGCATATTTACAATTTAAAGCAGCATCATCCATATCTCGATAAAAATGCATAAATAACTCAGGTTGATTTTTTTTAGCCAAATAGGTCAACCATTTTTTACGCAAGGGCCTATCTAAGGGAGTAAATTCATATTTTTCTAAAAAATTTTCTATCTGTTTTTTATTCGCAATAAAAGGGAATTTACTTAAGGTTTTTAGTTCAACGTAGGGTTTTAATGGGTAACCTTCTAGCTGTTCCATTATTTTTTTAAAAGTACTGCTGTTTGGGTTGTGTGCGAGCCTTTCTGCTTTAATAAAAAGGTTTTGCTGTTGCTCAAGGTCGAGTTGAGTAGCCGCCTGTGCCACCTGAGCAAATAAAACAGTAGCGATTACAAACCAAAGTAAATAACGGATAATCACAGTTCCCCATATATATAAAAAACTAACCAAGTGTTGGTTCTAATATTAGCAAACTTGTTTACTGATCAGAGTGAGTATTTTAATAAATCATCGATTAACTGGCATGACCAGTTGAATTGGCTATATTTACCCACATGTAATTAACCTTGATATATTTTGTTGTAAGTTGTTAAAACTTAGGTTGCTCTTTCCAAATCTTTTAATAACAATTCATGTAATCTGTATTCAGAGGGCCATCGGCCTCCTCCCAATCCACGCTTTGGCGATAGCCACAGGAGATGACAATGATATACGTAGGTAAAAGCCTCTCGGTTAATTTACTGCAAAATGGTATTGCAGAATTAGTATTTGATGCCCAAGGTTCAGTGAACAAGTTTGATCGACAAACCGTTACAGACTTAGATGCAGCCACACGGGCACTGCTAGCCCATTCAGAAATAAAAGGGGTAGTAGTGCGTTCAGCAAAATCGACCTTCATTGTGGGTGCTGATATCACTGAATTTACTGATTTGTTTGATATGCCAGATGAAGAAGTACTGGCTTGGGTTGCGAAAACCTCTCAAGTATTTGACCGCTTTGAAGACTTACCTTTTCCCACTATTGCAGCGATAAATGGTTTTGCGCTAGGTGGCGGTGGTGAAATGGCTTTAGCTTGTGATTTCCGTGTAGCAGATACCACTGCCAGCATTGGTTTTCCAGAAGTGAAGCTAGGTTTAATGCCAGGCTTTGGTGGCACAGTGCGCCTTCCGCGCCTTATTGGTGCTGATAACGCGTTAGAATGGATGACCACAGGCCGCGATCGCAAAGCAGTAAAAGCGTTAACCGAAGGAGCCATAGATGCCGTTGTTGCACCAGAGAAGTTATCAGCAGCAGCGCTGAGTATGCTTAATGACGCTATTGCTGGCGACTTTGATTGGCAAGCTCGCCGCGCAGAGAAACAAGCACCACTGACATTAAGTAAAAACGAAGCCATGATGAGTTTCTCAACTGCAAAAGCGATGGTTGCGGCGCAAGCAGGTAAACATTACCCAGCGCCTCATATGATGGTAGAAACCCTATCTAAAGCCGCTGGGCTTGATAGAGATGGCGCCCTTAAATTAGAAAATCAAGGTTTTGCTAAATTAGCTAAAACTGATGCAGCCAGAGCCCAAGTAGGTATATTTTTGGCTGATCAGTTAGTTAAAGGTAAAGGAAAAAAACAGGCCAAAGCCGCTAAAAAAGTTATCAAACAAACAGCCGTATTAGGCGCAGGTATAATGGGTGGCGGTATCGCCTACCAGTCTGCGGTTAAAGGTACACCTGTTATAATGAAAGATATTAACCAAGCCGCATTAGACTTGGGTTTAAAAGAAGCTGCCACTATTTTGGGTAAGGGCATGCAACGCGGTAAAATCGATGCAGCCACAATGGCATCGACGCTGAATAGTATTGTGCCTACATTAGAATACTCGGCTATTAAAGACGTCGACTTAGTGATTGAAGCGGTAGTCGAAAATCCTAAAGTGAAAGGTATAGTATTAGCAGAAACAGAACAGCATGTATCTGACGACGCGATTATTTGTTCTAACACCTCGACTATTTCTATTAACCATTTAGCTAAAAGTTTACAAAAACCAGAACGTTTCTGCGGCATGCACTTTTTTAACCCCGTGCACAAGATGCCACTAGTTGAGATCATTCGTGGTGAAAAAACCTCTGAAGATACCATTTCAGCCGTTGTTGCCGCCACCTTAAAAATGGGTAAAACCCCCATTGTGGTTAATGATTGCCCAGGTTTTTTAGTGAACCGTGTATTGTTCCCTTACTTTGCAGGTTTCAGCAGATTGATTATGGATGGCGCAGACTTTGTTGCCGTTGATAAAGTCATGGAAAAGATCTTTGGCATGCCTATGGGCCCTGCTTATCTTCTCGATGTGGTCGGTATGGATACTTCTGACCACGCATCAAGCGTTATGTCTGATGGTATTCCAGAGCGGATGCAGAAAATTGCTAACGATCCCGTTACCTTGTTGTATAAAGCAGATCGTTTAGGTCAGAAAAATGGTAAAGGTTTCTATAACTTTAGTTTAGACAAACGTGGCCGCCCAGCTAAAGTCGCTGCGCCAGAAGCTTACGAATTGTTCGCCCCACATTGTGCCGCTAAACGTGACTTCGACAAAGATGAAATCATTGCAAGAGTGATGATCCCTATGGCCAATGAAGCCATTCGTTGTCTAGAAGAAGGCATTGTTGCCAGCGCAGCTGAAGCGGATATGGCTCTGCTTTACGGCTTAGGCTTTCCTCCCTTTAAAGGTGGAATATTCCGCTTTATCGAGACAATGGGCTTAACAAACTTTGTAGCATTAGCCGATGAATATGCTGACTTGGGTCCGGTTTATCAGATTTCTGATGGTGTGCGCGAAATGGCTGCATCAAATAAATCATATTTTGCCTAGTCTTTGTTATATTTATTCAGGAGAAGATCATGAAAGAAGTCGTAGTAGTTGATTGTATACGCACACCTATGGGTCGCTCTAAAGGCGGTATTTTTCGTAATGTGCGTGCAGAAACCTTATCTGCACACTTAATGTCAAAATTGGTTGAACGAAACCCAAACCTTGATCCTAATGATATAGAAGACATCATCTGGGGTTGTGTTCAGCAAACCAAGGAGCAAGGTTTCAATATTGCTCGAAACTCACAATTATTAACTAATATCCCTCGCTCAACGGGTGCAGTGACAGTCAACCGCTTATGTGGATCATCCATGCAAGCTTTACATGATGCCACCAGTGGTATTATGTCTGGTCGTGGTGACGTATACATGATCGGTGGTGTTGAACATATGGGCCATGTGCCAATGGATTTCAATTTAGACTTTCATCCGGGCATCGCTAAGCATACCGCTAGAGCATCAGGCAGTATGGGCATGACGGCAGAATTATTAGGCCGTCAAAATGGTATCACCCGTGAAATGCAAGATGCCTTTGGTGCGCGTTCACACCAACGTGCTCATCAAGCCACACTAGATGGCCGTTGGGCCAGCGAAATGGTTGCTACTCAAGGACATGATGTTGATGGTGTTTTAAAATCTATTACGGTAGATGAAACGATCCGTCCAGACTCTACAGCTGGATCTATGTCAACCTTGAGACCGGTATTTGATCCAGTCAACGGTTCAGTCACAGCGGGGACATCGTCTGCCCTATCTGACGGTGCATCTGCGATGTTGATTATGTCTGCTGATAAAGCCAAAGCACTAGGATTGACGCCACGGGCTAAAATTCGCGCTATGGCAGTAGCAGGTTGTGATGCCGCTATTATGGGTTACGGTCCAGTACCAGCCACTCAAAAAGCGCTGAAACGGGCTGGCATGACGATGGCAGATATAGAACTGGCTGAATTTAACGAAGCATTTGCAGCTCAAGCTTTATCTTGTATAAAACAGCTAGGTTGGATTGATAGTTACGAAGATAAAGTTAACTTGAACGGTGGTGCGATTGCACTCGGTCACCCACTGGGGTGTTCTGGCTCTCGTATATCCACCACCCTAATCAATCTTATGGAAGCTAACGACAAGTCTATTGGTTTAGCTACTATGTGTATTGGTCTAGGTCAAGGTATTGCGACAGTGTTTGAGCGTGTTTAACTAACTCAAGATACTATTTGATTAAGGCATTACTTGTAATAAAAGTAGTGCCTTTTTTTTAGGTTAATTTGCGGTTGGTAGAGTTAAATTACCTTCGCGCGTAATATGAATAGGCAGTGTAAAAGTACCCACATCCAATTTAACTTTTAACGTATAGCTGATGGCAGTTTTCCTAGGCTTCATTAAATCAGCAAATAACCTTACACCTCCCAATAAATCTGCCTGTGCCTTAAGCTTTATTTCTTCTTCGCCATAAGCTGCTATCACAGGAAGCTGGTTAGCCACACCAGTCAATATCCTATTGCCCTCAATACTGGCTGTGTAAGACATACCCTTTAAATTCAACGGGATGCTATTGGGATTAACCACTCGCAAACCGATTTCAAAAGTGGGATTTAGACTACTACTTGGCAGTATTTTAAAAGCATTGACACTGACCTGAGGCACCTCAAAATTGGGGTTTAAGCTAGCGCATGCCGTCAATGTAACACTAGCAATAAACGTTATTAGACGTTTTGTAATTAATTTCATAGTAGTTCACTTTTAACGTTATAAAGACATTAACTTTAAAGCCGGAGTGCAACAATCATAGGTTTATAGGGCTCCACAATGGGGTTAACTTAAAAGCCTTACTCGGTGACAACAGAAATGCTGATATAGATTACGTCTGTATTGACTTGACAAGTATTGAAGCACCAGACGTAATCAAGAGTATAAATTGATTGAATAAAATTCTCTGAGCCGATATATTTTATATCAGTAGTGTAACCCTATGGATAGAAATGGCACACGTTATATTTGATGTAGATAACACTCTGATCATGTCACATGACTTCGATGAAGCATGTTTCCTACTAGCAGTTCAGGAAATTACAGGAATGGTACTGCTTAACAACTGGGACACCTACCCACACATCACTAACACAGGAATTTTACAAACGTTTATCGAAAGACAAGCGCCACATTACTGTTTAGCAGACTTGGTGCTGCAAGTGAAAAAAGTACTTACTCAAAACATTAAACAAAACCTTTGTCTCGGCCGAGTTAAAGAAGTGCCAGGCGCAAGAGCTTTCTTTCATAGCTTAATTAGTAATCCGAATTTCGACGTATCTATCGCTACTGGAGGGTGGAGTGAGACCGCAAAACTAAAATTAGATTCGGCTGGGTTTGAAATTAGGAACGTAAATATGGTTTCTTCAGACGACCATTTTTCCATAGTAGAAATAATTAAAAAGGCTAGTAACAGCCTGCACCAAGATGTCAATGTTACGTATTTTGGTGATGCAGATTGGGATGTTAAAGCATGCCGCTCTTTAGGCATTAATCTAGTAATAGTAGGCGAGCGTGTAAACTACTTTCAATCAATTAAAGATTTTCGAAACTCAAACGAAATACTCAGCTACATTCTCTAATTATGTTTCTTATACAACTTGACTAAAGCTGATAAAGGTCACTTGTAGCAAGTCTAAGGTCTAATCAAAACTGGCTAATGGGTTATTATGCAATTTTGGTTTTTATTGTCTGAATCAAACGCCGCTTAACTTCTGAAGTGAGGCCAAGGCTGACTAAAAATGATGAAAAAGCCGAGATAAACAGAATGCTTTTTAGTATCTTTACCCCAGTAAACAACATACATATTATCAAAATAGCTGCGTAAGCCAGACCAATTAATCCCAAAAACAAACACAGTCCTTTTACTTCTTTATTCATTATTTATTCCTTTTTAGCTCACCATTAATGATCAGATCATTGCTTACTCTATCTGCATTGTCATCATTAAAGATGTAACTGAATTTATCAACCCGCTAAATAAAAAATGAAACCTGTCTTACAGCTTTTCTCTTAGAGCGTTTAAAGCATCAACTGAAAACCTCTATCATAAAAATGTATGACATCTCCTTGGTGATCCCTTCGCGTATTGAGTCATCAAACACTATGCTAAACAGCGTCATTGCATTCAATTTAAAGTATGTATTTATTAGCTATAAATTTATTCAGATACTCAGGAAACATCTAACCTACAGCCTGATAACAAAACTAACCAAAGTCGTAAACTTTATGCTACTCATGCACTCAACCACCAGCAAAATGATCAGCCTGTTGACCTAACAATATTGGTTTAAAACTGTAGGATCCGCTCCCCATCAAAACAGACTGAGTTAAACCATTAACGATACAGAGGTAAAGCATTGAATTTCCCAACACACAGATTTTATGAAGACGTAATGGCACTTTTTTGTGCAGGTGTATTGGTATCTTTTGGTGTGGTGTTATTTGGTACACATAATTTACTGACTGGCGGGACTGCTGGTATCGCCATTATTGGCACTCACCTTTTTGATATGAGTTTTGGACTATTATTCTTTTTGGTCAATATACCTTTTTACTTTATTGCTTGGACGCAACTAAGTAAGCGTTTCACTATTAATACGTTTATCTCAGTATCTATGGTGTCTGTTATGACAGAGCAAATGCAGTATGTGATTAATATTCAAAGCATCCACCCAATATTTGCTAGTGTGGCTGGCGGTATGTTAATTGGTGTCGGTTTGTTGATTATGTTTAGACATAAATCTAGCCTAGGGGGTCTGGGTATCTTAGCCCTCTATCTACAAAACAAGTTTAATATTCGAGCGGGCAATTTTGGGCTGTTGGTCGATGCTGTTATTCTAACGTCTTCGATCTTTATATTTAGTATTGATTTAGTGATTTTATCTGTAATGGGTGCCATAACTCTTAACTTACTTATCGCAGTGAATCATAAACCAGGTCGTTATCAGGCTTATATTGTATCAAAAAAGACTAAACACATTGATAAAGATAGCCCCCTAGAAGAAGAGTTATTAAGTGCTGTTGATTAAATGTTCCCCAGATATAGAGTTATAATCTGAATCCATATTTTACACCTAATTGCACCCTAGTATTGCCCTCGAATGCTTCGAACTTGGCAAACCAGTTTAATGGTGTAAATTGAGGTGCTGATGGAGGTATAAAAAGAGATGCATAAGAGGACGCAAAATTAAAACTTGATTCAAGTTCAATCGCCACACCGTGACCCATAGCGAGAAAATCTTCGGTTAATGCTGCCCTAGCACCAAAATTATCTGATACATAACTATAATATGCGAAGACGTCCCATTCTTGAGAATACACTTGAAAGGTTTTTTCTGTGCTGGCAACAAACTTAAAATCATGAGTGTCAACTTTGTCTATTAACTCAGCAGCAAAGGTCACGCCAGTCTCGGTTTGATAACGTACCTCACCCGTCACAAAATTACTGCTCAGTAATCTCTCAAAACTAAGTTCAAGCCTAGTTTGTTGGCTAAGATTGCCAGAATATTCGAGCTCAATATAGTTAAGATTATCAGGTGGGTTTAATGCTCTTGATGCGCGAGTGTCTGCAAGTTCTCCTAACACCACTTCAAATTTTCCATGACTGACATTTGCAACATGCCTTAAGCCCGCTACCCAACCGTCTTTAGACAAACCTGTAGACGATACTCTGCCTTTATAAGTAGGCAAAATTCCAATTTCTGTTTTTCCTTGCTCGTTTTCATGGCGTAAATAAGCACGACGCAAATAAAATAGGTCGGCATTGCCATCATCAAGCGTATCGTGACTAGATGAGAAGTCATGTCCGGTAGCCGCAAAAATGTTAAAACTCCACTGCTTGTCATCATCAAATATTATCGATGGATAAAAACGCACACGATATTGATAACGCCCATCTCTTCCTGAACGATCGTCAAAACGTAGCTGTGTATCTAATTTGGCTTGTAATTCAACAGAATATGTTGGACTAACAAACAGTAAACTAACAGCATAAAAAAGCCAAAAAGTCATAACTCTCTTTGGCCAGTCCTGTTTTTTTACATATCTACAAATTGTATTGAAGAACAATGCTCATTCCAATATTTGCTCTAGCTTAATGCTCTAAGCATCCAGGTGGTTTTTTCATGTATACGCATTCTATCTGACACCAATGATGCTGAAGACTCGTCATCTGCTTGTTGCGCTGATACCAATACTTTTCGACACGTTTTGACTACGGTTTCATGGCCTGACAATAGGATCTTAACCATTTCACTACTCGGTGGTACGCCATCAACTTCTTGTATCGAACTGAGTTTGGCAAACTCTTTATATGTGCCCGGTGCAGGTACATCTAAGGTACGAATACGTTCAGCAATATCATCAACCGCCACTGCTAGTTCGGTGTAATGCTCTTCAAACATAAGATGCAGCTCTCTGAACTGCGGTCCAGTTACATTCCAATGGAAATTATGTGTTTGTAAATACAATGTGTAAGAGTCGGCTAGCAGACACTTTAATCCTTCAGCAATAACTTCTCTATCTTTTTCGTTAATACCAATATTTATGTTACTCATTATTTGTTCCCTTGTGGGTTGAGACTGTAGGTCTAGAATGAGTGTTATAAGCCTTGATGGCTAATGAAAATTACTAAACAGCGCAATCTGTTTAATCAATCAGTGAGGATTTATCTAATAGATTATTTGGATTAATTCGCAAATAATTGATGAATGTCTTTAAATGCTTTAAATTCCAAAGCATTGCCACAAGGGTCGAGGAAAAACATGGTTGCTTGCTCACCAGTTTGTCCTTCAAAGCGTATATAAGGCTCAATTATAAAATCAACACTTGCTGCTTGAAGTTTACTTGCCAGTTCCTGCCAATCATTCCATTGTAATACCACACCAAAATGAGGAATAGGCACCGCCTGATTATCCACTTGATTATGTTTAGGTAAACTTGGCATCACAGCCACTAGGTGGGTCACTAATTGGTGTCCAAAAAAGTTCCAATCAATCCATTGTTCTGACCAGCGGCCTTTTTCACAACCCAACAAACCACCATAAAAAGCTTCGGCATGGCGCAGATTATCAACAGGAATAGCTAAGTGGAAAGGTGTAATTGTCATTTGTTACCTATATAAGTTTTTTAAGAAGTTTAAATTTCTTGGCGGTAAAAGGCGGGTAACGCAACGGAACATCAAACCAAAAGCTACGTTTCATCACGGTTTTTAAGTGGCTAAAATTATCAAATCCTATTTTCCCATGATAGGCACCTGTTCCACTATTACCGACACCTCCAAAAGGTAAATTAGGATTTGCAGCAAACATAAACCCATCATTGATACATACCATACCTGCGCTAGTTGAGGTTAGAACTTGTTGTTCAAAATCCTCGTTCTTACCGAAAAGATATAAGGCTAGAGGTTTAGCTCGCTGATTCACAAAAGATATTGATTGGTTAATGTTTGCTACTGTAACTATGGGTAATATTGGGCCAAAAATTTCTTGCTGCATCAAGGGACTGTTATGGTCAGGATTCAGCACAATGGTTGGCTCAATGTACTTATTTGAAACGTCATGCTTACCACCATGAACAATCTCTTGACCGTCTAAGTAACTAACAATACGTAAAAGATGACCCTCACTCACAATGCGACCATAATCTTGGCTATTAGCAGCGTCGGCAGTATAAAACTCAGTGAGTTTATGTTTAATGGCATCAATAAGTTGTGGGGCAAATGACTCCTCTACCAGCACATAATCGGGTGCCACACAGGTTTGTCCAGCGTTCATCCACTTGCTCCAGACAATTCTGGCTGCAGTCACGTCAAGGTCAGTAGAACTGTCAACAATACACGGGCTCTTGCCGCCTAATTCGAGGGTCACAGGTGTTAAAAATTCAGCAGCAGCGCGCATCACTATTTTGCCCACCACTTCGCCACCAGTATAAATAATATGCTCGAATTGATGTTTTAATAATTCAGTTGTTTCATGCACCGCACCTTCCACCACGGCAAAAGCATCGTTATCTAAATATTGCGGGACCAACTTAGCTAACAAATTAGATACATTGGCTGACAACTCAGAAGGTTTAATAAGCGCATTATTGCCTGCAGACACAGCAGAAATTAAAGGTGACAACACCAATAACAATGGATAATTCCAAGCACCAATAATCAATATTGTGCCTAATGGCTCTGGCAATATATAACTTTTACCTGGTTGGGCAACAATAGGTGTTGCTACTTTTCGTGGCTTTACCCACGTTTTTAAGTGTTTCAGCGAATGGTCCACTTCGCTAATTACACCGCCAAGTTCAGCTGTCCAAGACTCCATATTACAACGACCAAGATCCTGTTGCATGGCCACAAAAATTTCATCTTGCTGCTCAATCACCATTTTCCTAATTTGTTTAAGCTGTTCGATACGCCAAAGAAGTGCTTTGGTTTTACCCGAAGCAAAGCATTTGTTTAATTGTTGTAATTTAGGCGCAATATCAGCGACTGGCGTTGTATTAAACTGATTGCATAGAGGTGATGTTTGCATGAGATACCTGTGACCAATTTATGCTTGCAGATATGTTATCCCATAAAATGCTCCAAGGATCATCCAAACGCAGAGCTCATATAAAAAAAGGCTACAAATTGCAGCCCTAATTTACTCATTTCCTCGGGGCTTTAAACCTCGAAAGGATGTCTTAATATTATCGTTTCTTTTCTATCAGGACCAGTTGAAATAATGTCAATTGGCACACCTGTTAGTTGTTCAATACGCTTAACATAATTTTTAGCCGCTTGCGGTAAATCTGCATATTCAGTCACGCCATATGAATTTTCACTCCAACCAGGCATGCTTTCGTATACGGGTGTGATCAACTCATAACCATCAGCGGCCATAGGTGGCACATCTTGGATATTTCCTTGAGCGTCTTTATAACCTATGCAGATACTCAAACTTTCTAAGCCGTCTAATACATCTAACTTAGTTAAACAAAACCCCGTAATAGAATTGATTTGTACTGCACGTTTCATGGCAACAGCGTCAAACCAACCCGTACGACGTTTACGGCCTGTTGTGGCACCAAACTCATGGCCTTTCACGCCAAGGTGCTGACCTACTTCACAGTCTAATTCTGTTGGGAAAGGGCCTGATCCAACACGTGTGGTGTAAGCTTTAACGATACCCAACACATAATCCAGATTAAGTGGGCCAAAACCAGCACCTGTGGCAACACCGCCAACAGTGGTGTTAGATGATGTCACATAAGGGTATGTGCCGTGGTCAATATCGAGCAATGTGCCTTGTGCACCTTCAAACATGATGGCATCACCTCGCAAACGGGCTTTGTCCAATACGTCTGTCACGTCAACTACCATGGCTTTTAATATATCAGCTACCGCTAACGCATCAGCTAAAACTTTTTCATAACTGACTGGCTCAACTTTATAATAGTTAGTTAGCATGAAGTTATGGTATTCAAGGACTTCTTTTAATTTAACCGCAAAGTCTTCAGGGTTAAACAAGTCGCCTACGCGCAAACCACGGCGAGACACTTTATCTTCATAGGCAGGGCCTATACCACGACCAGTAGTGCCTATCGCTTTATTGCCGCGAGCTTTTTCGCGAGCCAAATCTAGCTCTACATGATATGGCAAAATAAGTGGACAAGCTTCGCTGATAACCAAGCGTTCTTTAACGGGTACACCACGCGCTTCTAGCATAGCAGTTTCTTCGAGCAGCGCTTCGGGGCTCAGCACAACACCGTTGCCGATAACACAGGTCACGTTTTCACGCAAAATTCCCGAAGGAATAAGATGCAATACGGTTTTTTCACCATCTATAACAAGTGTGTGACCGGCGTTATGGCCACCTTGATAACGCACTACATAAGTTGCTTGATCTGTGAGCAAATCAACAACCTTACCTTTACCCTCGTCACCCCATTGGGTGCCAAGTACAACAACATTTTTAGCCATGAATAAGACAGGAGTCGTAAAATTAGGCGAGGATTCTAACAAAAAACAATCTCTAGCTAAATAGCAAAATCGCGCAGCTTATAATCAATTGTATGACAGCTAATAAAGACACCCATAAAATCAAAGCAAATAAATCAAACTGACCACGCCAATAGTTACCAAAATGCCCCCCATAGAGCGTAATTGACCAACAGGTTGCTGACAGATTTGTTCCAGGAAACGTTGCCATTTGTTGGCGAACAACATAGGACCAATCCCTTCCACAACCAAGACCATGGCTATAGCCATCAGGATTACTTCGCCAAAAGAGTACATATAAGAAAGCCATTTATAATAAAAATAGGCAGCTAGGATAATACGACAGTGAATTAACGCAAACAGGCAATACCCATTTTATTGGGTACAAACACATTTACGCCTTGAGCTATAGTGATAGCACTAGCTGACAACTCTAACAACTGAAGCACGCTAAATGTTTTATTCATGTAGATAACAGCCTCAATACTAAGTTAGTCACTGTGCTTTTTGCGGTATCTATAAAGCGTCGACTACCCCTTAAAATGAATCACATCGGGTTAGGTATCTGTCGTTTTAACGCTTTACCGACGTTGCTGAACGCTAAAACTAATTCGCATAACCGCTTCCTAAAGCACGAAATGGCATCTCTAATCCTAGTTCAGGAACTTGCAGGCCAATCCACTGCGGAAAAGTGTTGCTGTTCGGGCCAGGAAATAAAGTGTATTCATTGGCCCAAGGATAACGAGCAACTGCATCAGATATTTGCGGGATCAGTCGACTGGCCTTATCACCCTGTATTGATAGAAGCTTTTCTGGTTTCGCTCCATACCAATAGCGATCAGGTGTAGCCGTTTTGTATTCCCGCAGCGCAGGCAGGCC
>JBNMPD010000042.1:0-18543 GCA_051276225.1 Flavobacteriales bacterium | reverse complement strand
CAGGTATGGAGTGGATTGCGCCATCATCATTTATCAAACAGATGTGTTAATGGCTATGTTGATATTGCTGATGCCTACTCCAAGGCATGAAGTAGTTTTATTGATTAAACCGAACGAGGTTACCTAAATGTGCCTAAAAGTTTGGTTGCAGATGGGAAAAAGTTAATATGGAATGGTATTAAGCGACTTTTACCTTGTTCTTAATAGTATGAGGTGAATTTTTTGAGTTGATGGTCCGCACGGATATTAAAAATAATATTGATGTATTCAATGCCACAATTGAGATGAACTATTCTGATGTTTGATCTCTGGATAGTAACGTTAGTGCCGCTTCTTTAACTGGTTTATTATTATAAAGCACTTCGTATACTTGTTCACAGATTGGCATTTCAACTTCCATGCGCCGTGAAAGCATATGCACTTCTTTGGTGTTTCTATAACCCTCAACTACTTGCCCGATTTCGCTCATGGCTTCCTGTATACCGAGGCCGTTGCCTAAGGCTAAACCAAATCGTCTGTTGCGAGACTGATTGTCTGTGCAAGTGAGAACTAAGTCGCCTAAACCGGCCATTCCCATAAATGTATTCGGCTTAGCGCCCATCTTCACTCCTAGCCTTGTTAGCTCTGCCAAGCCTCTAGTGATTAATGCTGTTCTTGCATTAGATCCAAACCCAAGACCATCAGCTAAACCTGCTCCTATGGCTATTACATTCTTTACAGCTCCGCCTAACTGAATACCTATAAAATCATCATTCCTATAAACTCTGAAAGATTTAGAGCAATGTAACTTGTTAGCAAAGTCATTTGCTAAACTTTCGTCTGTTGAACTTAGAGAAATAGCAGTAGGCAGACCAGCGACCATTTCTTTGGCGAAAGTAGGTCCAGATAAAGCGGCAAATGGAATTTTATTACCTAAAATCTCTATCGCTACATCTTGTAATAATCTACCTGTCTCTGGTTCTAATCCTTTAGTAGCCCATATAAGACGGTGGAGAGGTGTTAGGAAAGGTTTGATACTTAGTAACGTGTCCGCATAAGCATGACTTGGTACAACAACTAACAGGTCTTGACTATTAGTTATAGCCGTTTGAAGATTTGACTCAATTATTAACGTTTCTGGAAAGATAGAACCGGGAAGGTACTTTTGATTACTCCTAGATAAGTTCATTTGCTCCATTTGTTGACTATCTCGTCCCCATAACGACGTTTTAACATCATTGCGAGAAAGACAAAAAGCCAGGGCAGTACCGTATGATCCTGCCCCTAATACACATACCGAGTTCATCTTAAGATTGCTCAGCTTAAGCGTCTAATTTTTGTGGGGCTTGATCTTGTGCGTCTTGTGCCTGTTGAGCTCGTTTCTGCATATAAGCAGCAAAAATAGAGTTAAAGTCAACGGGAGCAAGATTTAGCGGTGGAAATGTGCCACGATTAACTAAATTTGAAATGGTTTCTCTTGCATATGGAAACAATGTATTAGGACAAAATGCGCCAATCATTTGGGCTTTATTTTGCTCTGGCATTTCACCAATCATGAATATGCCTGCTTGTTGTACTTCACAAAGAAAAGCCGTTTCTTCACCAATTTTTGCTGTAACAGTGACAGATAAAGTCACTTCATATAAGTTTTCACCAAGAGGATTACTCTTTGTATCTAAATCTAACTGCACCTCTGGCTTCCATTCTTTCTGAAACATAGCAGGTGAGTTAGGTGTTTCAAAAGAAATGTCTTTTGTATATATTCTTTGTATCGAAAACTGAGGAGCTTGAGCCGTTGCTGGCTGCGCTGCAGTATCGTTTACTTGATTTTCGTCGGCCATTGTAGATCCTTTTATTGAGTTGTTAGTCAGCTAATAAACTGTCAAGTTGGTTTTTTGCTTCTAATGCAAACAATTCATCACAACCGCCTACATGGTGATCTTTGATAAATATTTGAGGAACAGTTGACTTTCCTTTTGCTCTTTCAATCATCGTGTCACGTAATTTAGGCATCACATCGATTTCAATTTCATTAAAACTTATTTCTTTTTTTGACAACAAAGCCTTTGCACGATGACAATAAGGACAATGGCCTTTTGTATAAATATCAACTTTACTCATATTTACTTCCTGAATATTATTTAGTGATAGGTAGGTTTGCACCCTGCCAAGCATTTATTCCACCTTTTAACGTCACAACATTTTCAAAACCGGCTTTAAGCAATTGAGATGCAGTGCGTTTAGACGTCATGCCCATGGCACAAACAACAATAATGGGTTTGCCTTTAGATTTTTCAAGTGTGGCAAAGTCGCCTTTAGTCACTAACTCGGCTTTAATTTGCTTAGAGCCTAAAATGTGACCTTTCTTAAATTCCACCACAGGGCGAATATCTAAAATATACGCATCTTCCTTGTTCATGAGTAATGTTGCTTCATGTGTGCTTAATTCTTTTAATGATGAAAGCTGACTTGCCACAGTGGTGTATATCAGCGCCGCTAAAAGTGCGGCAAACAAACCAGATAAAATATAGTGATTAGTGACAAATTCTACCATTTGATCCATAACAGGTGGCCCTTAGAGGTGAGTAACTTAAAAAAACGAGCACAAAGTATATAGATTTTGTGTGTAGAAACTAGTCCTTGGATAGATTCATCTGTTCGACAAAGAATAACTTATTGTTATACATTTGGTTTTTTAAAATGATTTAGCCGTGACGTGCATAGCCAGTAAGGATAACATTAGTGTATTACTAAGAAACTAGGCTAAGTAATTGCAATGACAAGTACACCTAGTATTCAATCATTACATTTGTTTATAGATTACCGATAAGGACTGGATCATGAGTCACAACAAAAAGACCACGGCATTGATTATTTTAGACGGTTGGGGCCATCGTGAAGAACAGGACAATAATGCAATAGCTCATGCTAATACGCCAATTTTAGATGGTTTATGTGAAACGCACGCTAACACATTAATATCTGGTTCTGGTTTAGACGTAGGCCTACCACCGGGACAGATGGGTAACTCTGAAGTTGGTCATGTTAATTTAGGTGCAGGACGAGTGGTATACCAAGACTTTACCCGCGTAACCAAAGCGATTGAAGACGGCGACTTTTTTGAAAACTCTGTACTCATGGAAAACCTAGATAACGCAATTCAAGCTGACAAGGCTATCCATGTCATGGGGCTATTATCAGGCGGTGGTGTACATAGTCACGAAGATCATATTTTTGCTTTTTTAAAAATGGCCGCTAAACGTGGTGCTAAAAAATTATATTTACATGCATTCTTGGATGGTCGAGATACTCCTCCACGCAGTGCAAAAGGGCCTTTACAATCAGCAGATGCAGTATTTGCTGAGCTAGGTTTAGGTAAAATTGCCACCGTTATTGGTCGCTATTATGCAATGGACAGAGACAATCGCTGGGATAGAGTCGAGGCTGCCTATAATTTGCTTGCCCATGGAAAAGGTAATGAAATGGCGTCAAGTGCTCTTGAGGCGTTAGAAGCATCTTATGAACGCGACGAGAATGACGAGTTTATGCAAGCAACAGTGATTGGTGAAGCTGTGCCATTAGAGGACGGTGATGCTGTTTTCTTTATGAATTTTAGAGCCGATCGTGCCCGTGAAATCAGTCGCCCGTTTGTTGAAAAGAATTTTATTGAGTTTGATAAAAGTAACCATATTGAGCTTAGCGCTTTTGTTACTTTAACCCAATACGCTGAAAGCATCGATGCACCAGCAGCATACCCACCTGTACCTTTAGTAAACGTGATGGGCGATTGGTTAGCTCAACATAACAAAACTCAATTACGTATCTCTGAAACTGAGAAATATGCCCACGTCACTTTTTTTTACAGTGGAGGGCGCGAAGATTTGTATGAAGGTGAAGAGCGTATTTTGATCCCATCCCCGAAAGTTGCTACTTATGATCTTCAACCAGAAATGAATTCAACTGAGCTGACAGATAAGTTAGTTGCAGCCATAGATTCTGGGAAATTTGACGTTATTGTTTGTAATTATCCAAACGGAGATATGGTCGGGCATACCGGTAACTTTGATGCAGCTGTTAAAGCTTGCGAGGCAGTTGATGCGTGTGTTGGAAGGGTTGTTGAGGCAATACAACGCAATGATGGTGATTGTTTAATTACTGCTGATCACGGTAATGCTGAAAAAATGCAAGATGAAAAAACGGGACAGGCACACACCGCACACACCAGCGAACTTGTACCCTTTATTCATGTTGGGCAAAATTCCACAGCCAGAATTGGAGGCACATTAAGCGATGTGGCCCCCACTATGTTATATCTAATGGGTATGGAACAACCTAAAGAAATGACTGGCACTACTATCGTTAAATTGGTCTGATCAATTGAGCTTGAAAGCACATACATTTTTCAAAGGGAAAAGCATGGTTTACAGGCTTTTATTCGGGTGCATGTTATGTAGCTTTTTTGTCTCACATTTAAACGCTCAGGAACAATCAGATCTTGAAAGTATTCAGCAACAAATAAAGAACAAACAAGCGCAGATTAGTCGACAACTAGAGGCTGCCAAGAAGCTTCAAGGCAATCTTAAAGTTGTTGAATTACAGATTGCTAAATCTGCTTTAGAACTCAGTAAAACACAGATATCACTCAACGATAATCAACAACAACTTATTGAACTGCGCAAACAACAAAAGGGTTACTTAACATCCTTAGATAAGCAAAAAACAGTACTAGCTAAGCAGATCCGTAGCGCATATATGACAGGTAACTATGATTTTGCGAAGATGTTGCTGAATCAGCAAGATGCCGCTAATTTTGAACGTACTATTACCTATTATCAATATTTGAACAAAGCGCGTAAATCTCAGATAGACAACTTTAATTTGTTAGTTAAAGATCTCCAAAAAGTGAATGCTAAGCTGATTGATAATCAAAATGATCTACAGCAATTAAAAGGCAAACAACTGGAGCAGCAACAAACCTTAAAAGTGAATCAAATTGAGAGAGAAAAAACACTTTTGACAATGCAAAACGCTATTGAATCTGAAGAAGAAAAAATTGCTCAACTACAAACCAATGAAAAGAATTTGCTAGAGGCATTAACTCGAGCACAACAACAAGTTGATAAGCTAGACGTAACTTTAAATGGATTAAGTGATTTTAAAGGTCGTTTATTAATGCCCGCGGAAGGTAACCTAAGGAAGATGTTTGGTAGGTTTAGGCAAGGACAAATTAAATGGAAAGGAGTAGTAATAAACGGCACTGTGGGTAGAACTGTGATAGCCATCCATCATGCAAAAGTACTTTATTCTGATTGGCTTAGAGGCTTTGGTTTAGTGACTGTGCTGGATCATGGCGATGGATTTATGAGTTTGTATGGCCATAACCAAGCGTTATTAAAGCAAGCCGGGGAGGTTGTTCAGGCTGGTGAAGCAATTGCTCTATTAGGACAAAGTGGTGGCCAAAGTCGACCCAATTTATACTTTGAAATTCGCCACAAAGGAAAGCCTATTAATCCTGTTAATTGGCTAAAGTTATAATTCCTAACAGTTTTAAATCATTCTGCTCTAGTAAAAATAGTACATCTGCTTATAATCGAATCCAAAAGCAGACGAGTATAATAAAATGAAGACATGCGTTTATTCCTAATTAGTTGTTTGTTATGTATCAGTCTCTCTGCAAGAGCGTCACAAATTGCTTTGATCATTGATGATATGGGAAATAATAAGAAAGATGCGATGGCTTTTACTCTGCCATCCAATGTAACGTTTGCGATTTTACCTAATAAACATTTATCTAAAAATTTTTCTAAGCGTGCAACAGCACAGCAACGAGAAGTAATCTTACATATGCCAATGGAATCATTGGCTGGTAATAATCAAGAAAAAAATGTGCTGCTGTCCACTATGCCACCCCTTCAAATCATAAAAATACTAAAAATAGCTCTATCTACTGTTCCCGATGCTGTGGGTGTAAATAATCACATGGGCAGCAGGCTGACCCAACTAACATTACCCATGTCTGTGACCATGGAATTTTTGTCTGAACAAGGACTATTTTTTGTTGATAGCCGCACCACTAGGTATAGTAAAGCAGAGGTGATTGCTAAAAAAAATGGCGTGTTGAGCACTAAACGTAATGTATTTATTGACCACATCCCTAGCGCCGAACAAATTGATAGACAATTTCATCGGTTACTAAGCTTATCTAAGAAGTATGGCTACGCAGTGGGCATAGCCCATCCTTATCCACAAACCCTTGAATATTTGAAAGTGCATTTGCAGACACTTCAACAGCATGGCATCGAGCTGGTTAAATTAAGTGATGTACTTTCTTCGGGCGCGACTTACGCCTATCATCCCAAAACACAATTAAAACCCATTTCTCCAACGGTTGCGTTTCCTAGCTCTTTAAGAAAACGTTAAAATAGAGAAACATCACAACAATGAAATATTATCTCAGCTGCAAATCTACTTGCCTTATTAGATGATATTGCCATCATTCTGGATGATGTGGCCATTTTTCTAAAGTTACTGTAAAAAATAGCTGGCGTTCTGGAAGACTATTTAGCCCTGAATGCCGAACGAGTTTCTGGAGTAAAAGCAGAACGGGAAATACTCGTTATATGGGCTACAGCAAAAGGCTCCTTTATAAATAAACTCACTCTAGTGACATCTGCGTTATTAATAAGCGTATTTTTACCACGGTTAATTGTGGTTTTGTTAGTGATTAGTGGCTCACCTATGTTTAAAGGAGTCGAAAAACTAGCGTATAAGTTTTTGCACTGCAAACACGATTTGGAACAAGAACATGCACAACAGTTTGCTGCTGTGGCTTAGCCAAGTGTTGATTTAGCTGGGTTTGAAAAAATAAGATAAAAGGTGCCATTAGAACTGATTTTATTCTACCGGCTGAAATAGTTGTGATTGTGCTAGGTACAGACCAGGCTGAACTTTTTGCCCCTGTTTTGATGAAAATCTTATCTATTGCAGTTACCCAGCAGCCTTGATTTTGGTCGGTGGCGGAATTTATAGTGTCTATTTTGCTTCATGGCTTTGTTGGTATTATTGCTGGCTATTTTGTTGATCTATTTGTTCAGTATTAAGCTTTCAAAAAAGACCTAGGTATATCCTATAACATTGGATCTCAGCCTTGGAAAGACAATCAAATAACCTAATATCAAATCGATTAGGTTATTTGATTTGTTTTATGTCTAGTTTATTTAAAATCACTACTTTGTAAAACTTTTAAGCACCTGATGCTTGCAAAATCCATGAAATGTTATATTATAACAATTAACTGATTCAAGGTGGTTAAACATGCAAGTAAGTAAAGATAAAACGCTATTAGACAGACTAGGCATTTGGGCTTCAAGTTTGTGTGCGTTACATTGTTTGTTGTTACCTATTCTTATCCCACTTATTCCTTTTGTTGGAGCCTCATTTTTTGCGCAAGGTTGGTTTGAAAGAAGTATTTTATCGCTATCGATGATTGTAGGCTTTTGGGCATTATTTTCTGGATTTTACCGCTACCATAGACAGCTTTATCCTTTATACAGTCTAGTTTTAGGCGGTTTAATTTATTGGAATAAAGACATGTTTGGCGAGACTTATGAACCCTTTACTATCGCAGTTGGTGCTTTATTGATTGTCGCAGCGCATGTCGTTAACTTGAAACTATGCCAAAGCTGCCGAGATTGTGATTCTGGATGCGCTAGTTCCTAGTACCTGTTTAATAAATTAATGCATATTATAATTCTCACATAAAAATATTTTTAATTTAGCTGTTTTCTAATAATCTGAAAGATAGCTTAATATCGGTTAATCGGATACATCTGCAGACCAACTTCCTCGACCTTCAAGCCATTCTGTCGTCTTTCTTAGACCCCCAAATGGAAACACATGAATTTGATCAATTGCTGATGACGTTTTTTGATGGTTCAACCAATATTGTTCAAGTGGATTAACGATATTCTCTGGGTCAAACCCCGTCGCCAATGTGATGAGTGCACTTGTTCGTTTCTTTAAGAATGCCATTGAGTTTCCAACCCCACATACTGTCGCAAACTTCAGTAAGGTAGATATTTTGGCAGGTCCGGCCACACCGAAATGAATGGGCAGATCAATACCGGAGGATTTAATACTCTGCGCCCAGCGGATAAAGCCATCTATATCAAAACCAAATTGGGTCACAATGCGAAAATTAGCATCTGAACGTATTGATAAATCCTGCTTCAAACGCAAAACCTCTAGAGCAACGTCATCCAAAAAATCAGGAGACCCTTCAGGGTGACCAGCAACCCCGATATCTTTGATTCCATTTTGATCAAAAAAACCAGTTTCGAGCACATCATTTGTAGACGTAAAAATACCGTTGGGTTTTTCAAGTCCACCACCAATAATTAATGAATCTTCGACCCCTGCTTCTTGTGTCATTCTTTTAATGCGTGTTTCTAATGCTTCATTTGTTGTTAAACGTCTTGCTGCAAAATGTGGAACGGCTCGATAACCTGCATCCGTTACTTTTTTAGCTGCAGCAACAAGAGTATCGGTCGTCTCCGTACCAACATGGGTGATATAGACGCGTGTGAGAGGTGGTGCTATACCCACCAAATTTTCTATATCCAAAACTTGTTTTGGCGACACTTCAATTGACGCTGATATTCTATTACTTTGCATTTTTTTTTCTCGAGTAATCGGTAACTTTAAAACATTCATAGATGCTAAGCATTTTTTGGACTGCCAATAATAAAACGCACTGTTTCAATATTTTTGCAGATTTCGAGCTTGCTCTCTCAATAAAAACTTTTGAATTTTTCCAGTTGATGTCCTTGGTATTGAAGTAAATAGAAATTTACTTGGAATTTTATATGACGCAAGAAGCTCTCGACACCAGTTTTGCAACTCATCAACTGTTGCTTGTTTACCGTCTGTTAGCTCGACAAAAGCGCAAGGTGTCTCTCCCCATTTTTCATGGGGCATCGCAACAACTGCAACAACCTCTATGGCAGGGTGGCGATATAGCGCTTCTTCTACTTCGATTGATGAAATATTCTCCCCACCCGATATGATTAAGTCTTTGGAGCGGTCCTTTAGCTGCAAATATCCATCAGGGTGCATAACACCCAGATCGCCAGAGTGAAACCAGCCACCAGAAAAAGCTTTTTTTGTGGCTTCTGGATTGAGAAAGTAGCCTTTCATGACGACGTTGCCACGAAACATAACCTCACCCAATGTAGTCCCATCTCGTGGCACTGGTGTCATGGTTTCTGGTTCAAGAATATCTAATCCTTCAAGTGGTAAGTAGCGAACGCCCTGTCGTGCTTTCATTGCGGCTTGTTCTTTGGCAGGAAGTAAAGACCAATCGTTATGCCAGTCATTTATTACAGCAGGTCCATAAGTCTCGGTCAGGCCGTACAAGTGAGTGACATCAAATCCAGCTTGTTGCATGTTAGCTAACAGTTTTTCCGATGGTGGTGCTGCAGCGGTGAAAAATTGCACCGTTCGTTCAACACATCGTTTGACATTGTCTGGAGCGCTTATAATTAGGGACATCACGGTTGGCGAACCGGATAGATGTGTAACAGCATTGTCTGCGAGTGCATCCCATATTTTGTTTGCTCTAACCTGACGCAGGCAAACATGTGTGCCAATAATTGCCGACATTGTCCATGGAAAACACCATCCATTGCAGTGAAACATTGGCAGTGTCCAAAGATAAATTGCGTGTTTATCCATTGACGTAGTTAATGCATTTCCTTGGGCCAATAAGTATGCCCCGCGATGATGTGAGACCACACCTTTGGGATCACCTGTTGTGCCAGATGTGTAGTTGATTGAAATTGCATCCCATTCATCATCAGGCATAAGCCAGGTAAATTCAGGATCACCTTGAAATAAAAAAGCTTCGTAATCTAATACATCTTGCACATCTGTTGTTGTCGGTGTTCCTGAAAACTCTGGGTCGTCATATTGAATTATCTGTGGCTTCGCTTTTGTTAGTTTAAGTGCGTCTAGTAAAAGTGGCATAAATTCACTATCGACAATAATCAATTTTGTAGTTGCATGATCTAATTGAAACGCAATGACAGCGGCATTTAGCCGCGTGTTGAGCGAGTGCAGAACCGCACCACACATCGGCACACCATAATGACATTCCAACATGGCAGGTGTGTTGGCAAGTAGTACAGAAACAGTATGTCCTCGAAGTATATTGTTCTGGGTGAGGGCAGATGCCAGTTGCCGTGCACGTGCATAAAAATTCGCGTAATTACGCTGTAAATCGCCATGAATGATTGCGACGTGATCTGGAAAAGTAGATGCTGCGCGCTCTAAAAAAGTAAGCGGTGTCAGCGGTTGAAAATTAGCTGGTGTGCGGTCTAAGCCAATATTGTAAGGATTTGTCATAAAAGCTCTACTTATCTTGCCATTTTGGTACACGTTTTTCTATAAAAGCAGCCATGCCTTCTTGGGCGTCATGGGTGAGCATATTTTCAACCATTACGTTTGAGGCATAATCATAAGCTTGTGCTAGTCCCATCTCGCGTTGTTCATAAAAGGCATGTTTTCCTACTGCTACTGTCATACTCGATTTAGAAGCGATTTTGCCAGCCAACTCCATGGTTGATTCATGCAAAGCCTCCCTAGTAACCACTTTATTCACCAAACCCATTTCAGCAGCTCGTTTGGCCGATATCATGTCCCCAGTCAGTAACATTTCCATCGCATGTTTATTCGATATATTTCTCGACAAAGCAACCATCGGTGTTGAACAAAATAGGCCAATATGAACACCTGGAGTACTGAATTTCGCGGTGTCCGCAGCCACTGCCAAATCGCAACTTGCTACCAATTGGCATCCTGCGGCTGTTGCAATATTTTCTACTTCGGCGATCACAGGTTTTGAACATGTGACGATTGCTTGCATAACACCAGAGCACATGTCCATTACCTGTGCAAAATAAGTGTTTCCATTATCCGCCGTATCCCGTCCCACAGTCATTTCCTTTAGGTCGTGGCCAGCACAAAACGCAGGACCATTTGCGGATAAAATAACAACCCTCACTGATGTGTTGGTCGATGCACCGTCTATTGCCGCGCGTAAGCACCTCAACATTGCCTCAGACAAGGCATTACGCCTGCCAACATCGTTCAGTGTAAGGCGTAATATGCCATTACCGTCTAATTCGCTTTGAAGTATGTCGTCGTCGGAAAAGTTTGCGCGCATAAAGTCAGTCCTAATTCAAAGCATCAAAGAATATTAATCTGAACACTATCAGCCAGAGTGTTGGCAATAAAACAGTATCGATGAGCACGATCATGCATTTTTTCTAAGCTTTTACCATCCACATTAAAGTCAGGGTCGAATTGAACCACTGGATGTAAATCAATTTGCGTCACTGACATTTGACCTCTAAGATTTTTACCTAAATGAGCAACGGCATGATCTTGAAAACTAACCACAGGCCAATTAGCTTTGGCGGCCAACGCCAAAAACGTCATCATGTGACAACTTGAAAGTGCCGCTGCCAATGCCTGTTCTGGATTAGTAGCATTTGGGTCACCACCCCAGTCAGGGGCAGCATCGGCTTGTAGTTCGTAAGTCTCATTGTACTGAACGGTGTGTTTGTTGGAGTATTCACCGGTAATAAATTTTGTATCATCGCGCTGCCAGATTAGGTCAATAGAAAGTTCAGACATGGGTTAACTCCTGAGTAGAAATGGGTGTAGATGGAGATGGAGATGGGGATGTAGATGTAAATGCGTATGCCGCAATTTTCTTTTTAGGATCATAAAAGGGTTTTTCGACAACTGTCGCACTGAATGTACCCACGCCAGTTTGAACCTGGAGGTAAGTGCCAATCTTAGTTTGGTCGCTCAAGACCATCGCTAATGCAATGTTTTGCTTTAAGCGCGGGGAGTAAACAGCCGATGTCACTTTGCCTACAGTTATGCCGTCTTGGGTAACTGGCCAGAAAGTGGTGTTTGGTCCTGTTAGGGGGGTACAGTCAATGACAAGGCCAACTTGCTGACGTGAAACCCCTACATTGCGAATATTTTGTAACGCCGCCTTGCCAATAAACGAGGCTTTCATGTCTACGTTGATCAATCTATCCATGCCTAATTCGTAGGGGTTTGTGTTGATGTCCGCATCAGCATGGTAGGATAACATTCCGCCCTCGATACGTCTGATTGACGAAGTATGACCCGGTTTAATGCCGAAGGGCTTTCCTGCTAACATTATTTTTTCCCAAAGTTCATCTCCACGTGCTCCATCTCGTAGATACAACTCATAACCCAACTCACTTGACCATCCAGTACGTGAAACGATCATTGGAATACCATCCAGCTCGACTTCGCGTAGCCAATAATAACGAAGATCCATAATACACTCGCCAAACAATGCCTTCATCACCTCACCAGATTTTGGCCCTTGAAGCTGTAATGGAGAAACATCTGGCTCACGGATGGTGACGTCCATCCCCGAGTTTACAGCGACACCTTGCGCCCAAAGCAATACATCACTGTCAGCAAGTGAAATCCAAAAGTGGTTTTCTTCCAAGCGAAGCAATATAGGGTCGTTTATGATCCCTCCATCGGCATTGGTGATCAGGATATATTTGCACTGCCCGATTGTTAAGTTTGATAAATCACGCGGTGTTAAAGTTTGGACGAATTTTGCAGCATCTGGTCCAGTAATTTCAACTTGGCGCTCAACGGCCACATCACACAAAATTACGTCATTCACGAGGTTCCAAAAATTCTGCTCTGGGTCGCCAAAATCGCGGGGAATGTACATGTGATTATAAACAGAAAATGCCGTTGCGCCCCAACGAACTGTTGCATCAAAATAAGTGGATTTTCGAATTTGAGTGCCAAAGCCAAAATTATTTGAAATTACCATGCTTTTTGCCTTTTCTAACGCCGCATTTGAATGTGCTACGTATGATTTTTATACTGGCAATGAATATAACCTGAATTATTTAGGGTTTTGGGCTGTTTTGTTGTTTAAAATAGCCAAAAAAGACTGACTTTATTGGCAAGGAAGGCCGTTTAGCCCTGACTTAATAAATACAACAATTAAGCTTCAAAAGTCTTGCTTGTTAGCTAACAGCTTAAGATTAGGTTGGGATGACTTTATCTCCCGGGTTACGATATAGGTCATGTAGCGCTCTATTCCTAGCTCTGCGGCTAGCAGGTTTTCCATTATGTTCTGAAACTCAGTAAGGTTCGACGTGACGACTTTCATAATATAATCAGTACCACCACCAGTGGCAATGCAATCAATCACCTGATCCAGTTTACAAATATGAGATTCAAATCGGTCAAAGTCGGAGTTGCGATGGCTTGAGAGAGTAATAGTCACGACAACTTTGGTTACGTCTGCGATAAGATTAAGCGCGATATTTGCATAGTAGCCACGTATTAAACCAGCTGTTTTCAACTTATTTAAACGCTCCCAACACGGTGTTGGAGAAAGATGGACGAGTTCTGCTAACCTAGATTTGCTTAAATGTCCTTGCTTTTGAACTACACAAAGAATTCGAATGTCAGTAGCATCAAGAGCCATTTTTTTCATTTACTTAACCTTTCAATAATTCAAACACAAGAACATTCACAAAATAGACAATACGTTCTTAGGGATTCATATGGTCAATATAATATAATTTAATTTAATTTATATAATATATTAAGAAAAGTAAAAAGCTGAATTTAAATGTATGTGATATCTCAACTAGCGACTATGCATAAGAGCTTACAGGCCCATTATTTTTTTATGATATTTTTGTGAAGGGTATTTTCGCTCCTTACAGGGCGACTAATTGTAGCCCCTCAGGCTTTCCTAACTGGACTCCTGAACATTGGCAACTAACATCACGCAACAACATGGAGATTTACTGATACATTTTGTACCTGTAATTGTCTATTCTAGGCATCTTAAAGAACTGGTAGCAATAACAACAATTTGATTTAAGTATTCGCCGCTAACACTAATTTAGCCTTAGCTGGTCCATTACTAAATACTGCATCGACTCCCCAAGACTTTAACCTAAGTAAGTCTTCAGGTTCATCAACTGTATAAACAAACATTTTTAAACCACGATTATGTGCATCTGTTACAAAAGCTTGGTCAACAAAACTCATGTCAGCATTAACTGAATATGCTTGTAGCTTTTGTGCAAAGTGCGCGTGTTTCAGAGGATTACTGGCAGTTAATGCACCAATTCTTATTGTGGGCGCAATGCTTTTAAATGCTAACAACAGATGGTGATTGAAGGATGTAACGATAAATTGCTCAGGCTTAAAATTTAACTGACTCACCGCTTTGCTAATACACACATTAACGAGTGATACTTTATTCACGCCTTTTACTTCAATATTTATGAAACAATGTCCCTGTACACGCTGCAACACTTGCCAAAGTGTAGGTACGAACTGTCCTTGACCTGCGTCCAATGTTTGTAATTCTTCGAGGGTATAATCCGTTAACACACGATTGCCGTTGGTGGTCCTACTGACCCACCTGTCGTGAATAACCACTAATTCATCGCCCAGTTGATGGACATCAATTTCGATACCATCAGCTTGTTGGGTTAAGGCTAGGTCGATAGCTAATAATGTGTTTTCGGGTGCGTCGGCACTTGCACCCCTATGGGCAAATATCAGCATAGGGTTTATTTACTGTGGAGTTTTTGAGCGTTGATGGTTTCATAAATAGCGGCAGAAATCACTAATAACCCACCCACTATGGTTTGCCACCTAGGTTGTTCATCTAATACTAATATGGCAAGTCCGACACCGTAAAGTGGTTGCATACATGCAATAAGGGAGAAAGTTTTGGCACGTAAATGTTTAAGGCTTGCAGCAATTAAAGCATGGGGTACTGCTGTTAAAAATGTACCCAGTATAATCAGTCCTATGTAGGTTTCTTGACTGGCCCTAAACAACTCATCACTTGAAAAAAAACTGAGTGAGATAAAAATCACTAACGTTTGATAGGCCATCGCATGCGCACCAGAGTAGTGAGAAAAGTGTTTTCGGTGAACCAAGTTTCTAAAAGAATATAAAACGGCTGAGAACACACCAATTAACACGCCTTGAGTAATCTCATTTTCTAAAGAAATTTCTGGCACTATCAAGAAAATACCAAATAGAACAACAAGAGCGCTCACCACGTCTTGCCAAACTAAACGTATTCCCTCAAAAAAAGGTTCTAAAAGCACTGTCATTACGGGGAAAGTAAATAAGGCTATCATGCCTACCGATACTGATGAATATTGCATAGCAGCAAAATAACTGACCCAATGTGCGGCCATAAGTAGACCTAAAAATAAAGCAACAAAATAGTCTTTTTTACAATCTAATAAAATTGATTTTTTAAATAATTTGACGATACCTAACAACATGATGCAGGCAATACCAGCACGGCCAAATGTAATATCTACCGCTGATAAAGGTAGGATTTTAGAAAATAACCCTGTGGCACCCAGTAGCATCATAGTGATGTGCAAAGACCACAGGCTTTTTTTGACGGGATCCACGAGTTTTACTTCGTTATATTTGCGAAGACATCACCGAGACGCGTAACGTGCCCTGCACTTAAGTCAGCAAATTCTATTTTGTCAGCTTCAAAGCAAGCGACGATGGTTGAGCCGAGCTTAAACAAACCCATTTCTTCACCTTTTTTAATAAATACCGAATGGTCACCTTTTTGAGGATATTGCCAATGCTGTATGTTTTTACCGGCTGGAGGTGACACAGTACCCGCCCACTTAGTTTCGATGCTTGCAACAATAGTCGCGCCCACTAAGACCATCGCCATTTTACCTATTTCAGTATCGAAAATAGCCACCACTCGTTCGTTTCTAGCAAATAAGCCAGGTACTCGTTCTGCAGTAAGAGGACTAACTGAAAATAACTCGCCGGGTACATAAATCATATCGGTAAGCTGCCCGTCAAGAGGCATGTGAATTCGATGATAATCTTTAGGAGAAAGATAGATCGTAGCAAATTTGCCATTTAAAAATGGTTTTGCAAGTTCAGGTTTACCCCCTAGCAAAGTGGTTAAGCTGTAGTTATGGCCTTTGGCTTGGAAAATAGCATCGTGCTTGATATCGCCTAATTGACTGACTGCGCCATCTACAGGCAACGCAAGTTGTTTTTTGTCTTGGCAAACTGACCTCGCGTCAGCTTTAAGCTGCCTAGTAAAAAAAGCGTTAAATGATGTGTAGGACTCCGGGTCAGAATCGAGCGCTTCAGACATATCCACTTTATATTGCTTAATAAAGAGTTTAATCATGGCTGTCGTTACTGCGCCAGCATTTGCTGCAGCCAGTATGCCGACCAAACGCGATAATAAATGTTTGGGAGTAATATATTGCAAAGTGATTTTTAACGAATCAAACAAGGTAGCTTTCCTGATAGCTTATCTATAACAACAAGAATTGTACCGTAATAATCATGATAGTTTACTCTAAACTAAGTCTAATAGGCTATATGCTAGTATTTTTTTAGGCACGCTTTGTGGTTTATTTTTAGGCTCTCACACCTTTGTATGTGCTGGACGTAATTCGTCCATATTCAACAAAATCTTATGATAACTTTGATAACGTTGAGTGCTTATTTTACCCTCTTCAACTGCTGCTTTAATCAAGCAACCTGGGTCATTACCATGTTTACAATCTCGAAACTTACAGCCTCCTAAGTAATCTCTAAATTCTCTAAACCCATTTGTAAGCCTTTCTGAAGGTAGATGCCATAAAGCAAATTCACGTACTCCAGGCGAATCAATTAAATCACCGCCAGCAGGAAAATGTAATAATTTTGCTGTGGTAGTCGTGTGTTGACCTAATCCTGAATTGTCTGATATGTCGCCAATGATCTCGTCTGCTTCAGGCAATAACTCATTAATTAAACTTGATTTTCCTACACCTGACTGACCAACAAACACACTCACCTTATCTTTTAAACATATGGCAAGTTCATCAAGACCAGTCAACGTTTTACAACTGGTATAAACAATTTGGTAACCAATATCACGATATATATTGAGTTGGTTCTCCACTTCAATAAGTTGCTGTGAGTCAAGCAACTCCACTTTGTTTAACAATATTACAGGCGTAATATCCACATCTTCTGCCGCCACTAAATATCGGTCGATAATATTTAAAGATAAACTAGGTAGCACCGAACTCACTATGATGATTTGATCGATGTTAGCCGCAACAGGTTTTACCCCATCGTAAAAATCAGGACGGGTAAGAACAGATTTTCTGTCTTGGACAATTTCAATGATACCGCTAATTGATAACGACTGATCTTTTCCCGGTCTAAACAACACTTCATCGCCACACACCACGCTATTGATGGTACGCCGCATATGGCACCTATGGATTATCCCCGACTGGTCTTCAACATCTGCATGTTTGCCAAATCGTCCTATTACACGTCCGCTTTGTTGCTCACCAAACTGATTGTCAGCAACTTCGTTTGGTTTAGCACTACTTGAAAGACGCTTTGAACGGTTTACCGAGACTTGTCGTTTCTGTCTGTCTGTTAACTTTGGTTTTTTAGCCACGTTTTATCTTTGCTGTAATTAATACCAATTCTTGTATCATGTTACCGTTTGAAGAGGCGGATACCAAATATTTAATGTATTTGCTGATCGTCCGATAATTTTAATTTAGGAGTCTGCATGTCAGTAAACAACGAAAATCTAGTTTGGATCGATATGGAAATGACAGGGTTAGAGCCTGAGACTGATGTTGTCTTGGAAATTGCTACCATAGTCACAGACAAGGATCTTAATATATTGGCTGAAGGGCCGGTATTAGCAATATATCAGACCGATGAAGTACTTAACGGTATGGATCAATGGTGCACAGATACCCATGGTAAATCAGGTTTAACTAAACGTTGTCGAGATAGTGACGTCAACGAACAACAAGCGGTGGAGCAAACAATCTTATTTTTACAAGGTTTTATACCCAAAGGTGTATCACCATTATGTGGAAATACCATCGGCCAGGATCGTCGTTTTTTAGTTAAGTATATGTCTGAACTTGAACAATACTTTCATTATAGAAATGTTGATGTCAGCACAATTAAAGAGTTAGTTCGCCGCTGGAAACCAGAATTACTTGATGGCTTTCATAAAAAAGGCGTGCATTTGGCGCTTGATGATATTCGTGAGTCCATAGCCGAAATGGTTTATTACCGCCAGCATGTCTTCACTATTTAATTTAAGGCATGAATATTTACGCAGTTTTTGTAGATTCTTTGTGCGCTGTTTCATCAATTTGGTGTAATTTGTAAAAAAGATCATAAAAATTAGCTTTAGAGCTTGCATAGGCGTCTCATTTTTGTAGAATGCGCCTCCGCTTTAGGCAACCACAGCTTGAAGTGTCAAGAATAGCATTATGCGGGAATAGCTCAGTGGTAGAGCACAACCTTGCCAAGGTTGGGGTCGCGAGTTCGAATCTCGTTTCCCGCTCCAATGTTACACATCGTAAAATTTAAATTAGCCAATACCATCTATGCGACCCCAAGGGGTGCACAACAACGCGGTTG
>JBNMPD010000041.1:0-18721 GCA_051276225.1 Flavobacteriales bacterium | reverse complement strand
GTTTTTAAGCGTTATTTTTGCGCTATCAAGGTAATGACCACCAAACAGTAATGCATGATTTAATACATGATAGAGCTGATAAATAGACTTGCGATATTCATAATTGACTTCAAGTGGCCATATATCGGCATAACCTTGATAAAAGCTTTCGGGAAATCGACCAAATAATTCGGTCATCGCTAAGTCTGTCTCGCGATCACCAAAATGAAAGGCTGGGTCGAACAATACTGGCTGATTTTTATAAAACCCAGTGTTACCTTGCCAAAGGTCACCATGTAACATAGATGCGGTGGGATTATGCCCTGATAGTAAATGTTTGACAGAGTCTACTACAGCATCAATATTAGCTAAAAGATGACCTTTTTCAGCTAACAATTGCAGTATAAAACCAATACGTTGTTCCGCAAAAAAACAGTTCCATTTTTTTTGCCAAAGATTAGATTGGGGGGTAAGTCCAATAAAATTATCTTCCTGCCATCCATACATTTGTTGAGTGTTAGACTTGTGTAATTCAGCTAGGACTTGTCCAAACTGAAACCAGCCTTGTTCGTCACCTTTAGTCATCGCAATATGTTCTAAGACTAAAAAGCTATGACCAGACACTAAACCTGTACACATAATTTTTGGCACTTTGAATAACATGGTGCTGCTAAAGTGTTTTAATCCTTCCGCTTCTGCTTCAAAATTAGGTAGATAAATTTTTTCATTGGTTTTGACAAAAAAGCGCTGTTTTCCATCTGAAATTTTATAGGCTTTGTGACTCATGCCAGCCTTGACCTCACGAATATCGTCACAGATAAAATCTTGTTGGATACACTCACTGATTTGTTCACTAATAAAGTGCCACATATTTAGACCCTATTGCATATGCTATTGCCTAATTATGGTGTAAGTATCAAACTTGGATGGTTGATTAAGCTATAGATAACGGGATCTTTATATCAATCAGTAATTTCGATTGACTGATACTCATCTAATAAAATGACGTTTGATAAATTTTGAAATGTTTTAAACATGGAAGAAACAAGTTCTTTATTGGCAATAAAAGTCGGTAGATTGCCTCCCGGGTTACCACTACCGGTGTAAGTGATTTCGCTTCTTCCATCTTCCAGCCCCTTAGCTTGCCACAATCCATACATATTTTGCATGCGCACATACTTTGCATGGTGTGGTGTGGTGTTACCTCTGTCGGATATTTCGATTTGAACTGTGTTGTTACTAAACGTAGTTTTAGAATAAAAAACCATATCGCGATCTTTAACGGGCCAAGGCGCGACAAAAAAACTATTTATTAGGCGTTCTGTTGATGAAATCTCATCAAGTATTTTTACTTCAATGCAGTTGTGTATCCAATTCGGAGAAAACGCCACATCGTTTAACAAGGCAATTAATGCATGGGGATTTGTTTTAACAATGACTTTAACCAGAATTTCTTTGTAGCCTGAGTCAGATTTTTTGCTAAAAATGCTCACGCTTTTTTTCTGTCTTTCAAGCTTCCAGTCATCAGCCCAGCTAGAATTACTACTTAACAAGACTGATAAAACTAAGAAGCAAATGGCAGTTTTTATGGCTTTGCATTGCATCACTAAACTTTATCTCGGTATAATAGAATTAATTGTTCTGATGGTAGCAGAGCATCTTTTTTTAAAGCACCCTTTTTTGGGTGTTTTTTATTTTTTATACATCGGTCTAATTAAAGCCGACTCTAAACATTCGCACGTGGCGCTTGGTAGGTGTCACCACTGCATAAGGATTTTGATATGCCCGTAATTACTCTTCCCGATGGCAGCCAACGCCAATTTGAAAATGCAGTCTCTGTATTTGACGTAGCCAGTGATATTGGCCCTGGTTTAGCTAAAGCCACAGTAGCGGGCAAAGTGGATGGCGTTCGCGTTGATGCACACGACTTAATTGAGGGTGATGCACAGCTACAAATCATCACAGCCAAAGATGATGATGGATTAGAAATCATCCGTCACTCGTGTGCCCACCTAATTGGTCATGCCATTAAGCAACTTTACCCTGATGCAAAAATGGCGATTGGTCCCACTATTGATAATGGATTTTATTACGATATTGATATGGAACACTCATTGAATGATGAGGACTTAGTTAAAATCGAAAAACGCATGATGGAATTAGCAAAAACTAATTACGACGTTGTGAAAAAAGTGGTCACGTGGCAAGAAGCGCGAGACGCTTTTGAAGCCAGAGGTGAGTTTTACAAAATTCAAATTCTTGATGAAAATATCGATAAAGATGACAAGCCTGGTTTGTATCACCACGAAGAATATATCGACATGTGCCGTGGTCCTCACGTGCCTAACATGCGTTTTTGTCAGCACTTTAAATTAATGAAGGTCGCAGGTGCATATTGGCGCGGCGATAGTGACAACAAAATGTTGCAACGTGTTTATGGCACGGCTTGGGCGGATAAAAAGCAGTTAAAAGCCTACTTAAATAGATTAGAAGAAGCGGAAAAACGCGATCACCGTAAAATTGGTAAAGCACTCGATTTATTTCATTGGCAAGAAGAAGCGCCAGGAATGGTGTTTTGGCACAATGATGGTTGGAGCATCTACACCGAACTTGAAAAATTCATTCGTGGCAAATTACGCGAATATGACTATCAAGAAGTCAAAGCACCTATGATGATGGATAGAAGCCTTTGGGAAAAATCTGGTCACTGGGATAAATATGCAGAAAACATGTTCACAACTGAATCCGAAAAACGTGAATATGCGATTAAACCTATGAACTGCCCCGGGCACGTGCAGATTTTTAATCAAGGTTTAAAGTCTTACCGTGACTTACCTTTACGTATGGCTGAATTTGGCTGTTGCCATAGGAACGAGCCATCAGGCGCATTACATGGTTTGATGCGGGTGCGAGGCTTTACTCAAGATGATGCCCATATTTTTTGTACTGAAGAACAAATTTTAGCTGAGGTTGGCGGTTGTATTGATTCAGTTTACGAAATATACAAGATTTTTGGTTTCGATAATATTTCTGTAAAACTTTCTACGCGCCCAGAAAAGCGTGTGGGCAGTGACGAAGTGTGGGATAAAGCAGAAAAAGAATTAGCTGAAGCGCTAACATCCAAAGGTATCGATTTCCAGTACTTACCAGGTGAGGGAGCTTTTTACGGTCCAAAGATTGAATTTACTTTACATGATTGTTTAGACAGACCTTGGCAGTGTGGCACTGTGCAACTCGATTTTTCTATGCCTGGACGTTTAGGCTCGACTTATGTGGCTGAGGACGGAGAGCGTAAAATTCCCGTTATGATCCACAGAGCAATCTTAGGTTCATTAGAGCGTTTTATTGGCATTTTGATTGAAGAATATTCTGGTCTGTTTCCACTTTGGTTAGCACCCACCCAAGCAATTGTAATGAATATTACCGATAAACAAGCTGATTACTCAAATAAAGTAGTGAAAAAGCTAAAAGAAAGTGGAATTAGAGTCAAGTCAGACTTGAGAAATGAGAAGATAGGCTTTAAGATCCGCGAGCACACGCTTAAGCGTGTCCCATATTTGCTTGTTGTTGGCGATAAAGAGATGGAAAGTGGTGAAATTGCCGTGCGTTCTCGCAAGGGTGATGACCTCGGAAAAATGTCGATAGACGCGTTTATTGACAAAGCCATGTCGGAAGTTGACAACAAACATATCTGATTAATTTTGCGGAGGAACAACATATTAAAAGCGCTAACATGAAGGCTAAAGATTCGAACAAGGCTCGGATCAATGAAGAAATTACGTTAAATGAAGTACGTTTAGTCGGTAAAGAGGGTGAACCTTTAGGCGTAGTGTCTATTGGCGAAGCCATGGATATCGCTATACAAGCCAGCTTAGATTTGGTCGAAATTAGCCCTAATGCTGAACCGCCCGTATGTAAAGTAATGGATTACGGTAAGTTTTTGTTTGAAAAAAGCAAAACACTTAAAGAGCAAAAGAAAAAACAGAAGCAAATTCAGGTCAAGGAGATTAAATTTCGCCCTGGCACTGATGAAGGCGATTACCAGGTAAAACTGCGCAACCTGCGTCGCTTTTTAGAAGCGGGAGACAAGGCCAAAGTAACGATACGTTTTCGTGGACGTGAAATGGCACACCAAGAGATTGGCATTGAACAACTAAAACGCGTACGCGCTGATTTAGAAGACATTGCCAACTGCGAATCTTTCCCACATCGGGTTGAGGGTCGTCAGATGATCATGGTACTTGCCCCAATTAAGAAGTAGTTAAGGTCTACAAGTAGTTCGGATTCTGCCCCCGTTCTCACCTTGCTGCTAAATATGTAACTTAAACTTTGAGTGTCTGCAACACAATAAGTTATTAACAATGCGGAGTTTTAGCAATGCCTAAAATGAAAACACACCGTGGAGCCGCCAAGCGTTTTGTAAAAACCGCTTCAGGTCGTTTCAAGAGTAAACAGTCTCACTTGCGTCATATTTTGACCAAGAAGAGTTCTAAGCGTAAACGTCACTTACGTGGCAAAAAACTGGTCCATGCGGCCGACACTGCGTTAATTCAACGCATGTTACCTTACGTTTAAAACAGGAGACTAGAATATGGCAAGAGTAAAACGTGGTGTTGTTGCACGTGCCCGTCACAAAAAGGTACTAAAACAAGCCAAAGGTTATTATGGAGCTCGTAGTCGAGTTTATCGCGTTGCTGTTCAAGCAGTAACGAAAGCTGGTCAATATGCATATCGCGACCGTCGCAACAAAAAACGTACATTCCGTCAGTTATGGATTGCACGTATAAACGCTGCTTCACGTCAGAATGGCATGTCTTACAGCCGTTTCATCAATGGTTTGAAAAAAGCCTCTGTTGAAATTGATCGTAAGATTTTAGCTGACATAGCGGTACATGATAAAAATGCATTTGTTGCATTAGTTAATGCAGCTAAAGGTGCATTAGCATAATTTTTTAACAATAAAGTTTAAGTTCTTTCAGGAAATGGTGAGCATGATGCTCACCATTTTTTTGTCTGGAAAAAACTATGTGGACCACTGCGAAATGTTGCGTGTTTACATGTTTTTCCTATAAGTGATTAGCAAGTTCAATCGTTGTTTTATCTCTTCTATATCATCATAACCTATCGTATTGTCATCTTTTCAACACAACTTAAGTCAATCATATCAGCGAAATAAATAACGTTTTCATCTGTGGTACAAACATCGATCATTGGCGTATTGTATTTTTTTATTGATATGTTTATATCGGAGTAATTTGTGAACTCTGATGGAAAAATCATAAGCAAACTATAAAATATAGTCTTGCGTAATAGCTAAGGAACTTAAGTCCCTCTCGTAAATGTCAGGTATTCAGTATAAATAGTCACTATTTAAGTATTTGGTAGAGATAATTCTTAAATATGCGGACTTTGTAGCAATTGTATCTAGCCTCAAAGTATTGCTTTCGTGTAGTATTACCGGCTATTTTGAAATTGCCTTAGACTTAAATCAAGTCATTGAATAAAGGCCATATTTTTAATTCAAATTCGGGGACACTATGGATCTTGATGCCATAATCAATGAAGCAGAAGAACAAATCAATGCGGCTGGAGATGTCAATATTCTTGATACCGTGCGTGTTGATTTTATGGGTAAAAAAGGGCGGATGACCGAGTTACTTAAAGGCTTAGGTAAGCTGTCCAATGAAGAACGTCCTGCTGCAGGTCAAAAAATTAATTTGGCCAAACAAAAAATCCAACAATTGATCCATGCTAGAGGAGTATTATTGCAAACCCAAGAGCTTAATCAAAAGTTGGCGGGTGAGACCATCGATGTCACGTTGCCTGGTCGTGGACAGAATCGAGGTGGACTGCATCCAGTTACACGCACGATTAATCGTATTGAGAGCTTTTTTAACGAGTTGGGTTTTAGTGTGAAAACGGGACCAGAGGTCGAAGATGGATTCCATAACTTTGACGCGTTAAATATTCCGGCGAATCATCCAGCTCGTGCTGATCACGATACCTTTTATTTTAATCCAGATGTGATGTTACGAACTCAAACATCGGGTGTGCAAATCAGAACCATGGAAGTGGAGGAACCACCGCTTAGGATTATATCGCCAGGCCGTGTATATCGTAATGACTATGATCAGACACACACGCCTATGTTTCATCAAGTTGAAGGGTTAATGGTCGACAAAAATGTTAGTTTTGCGGAACTAAAAGGTATTTTGCACGATTTTTTAAATAACTTTTTTGAACAAGACTTACAAGTGCGATTCAGGCCTTCTTATTTTCCTTTCACAGAACCTTCCGCAGAAGTGGATGTGATGGGTAAAAATGGTAAATGGTTAGAAGTTTTGGGTTGCGGTATGGTGCATCCCAATGTGTTGAGAGCCGTCAACATTGATCCAGAAGTATATACAGGTTTTGCCTTTGGCATGGGCGTAGAGCGCCTAACTATGTTGCGTTACGAAGTGAATGACTTGCGTGCTTTCTTTGAAAACGATCTTCGTTTCCTTAAGCAATTTAATTAAGTCGGGTCAAGAATATGAAATTTAGTGAGAAGTGGTTAAGAGAATGGGTCAATCCATCTGTATCAACACATGAGTTATCTGAACAACTGAGCATGGCTGGTTTAGAAGTCGATGGTGTTGAAGCTGTAGCAGGTGAATTTTCTGGTGTGGTTGTGGGTGAAGTAGTGGAGTGTGGCCAACATCCTGATGCAGATAAATTACAAGTTACAAAGATTGATGTAGGCGCCGATGAATTGTTAGATATCGTATGTGGTGCACCCAACTGTCGACAAGGTATAAAAGTCGCCGTGGCTAAAGTGGGCGCAGTGTTACCTGGTAACTTCAAAATTAAAAAGGCTAAGTTACGTGGTCAACCCTCTTTTGGTATGTTGTGTAGCTTTTCTGAGTTAGGTATTTCTGATGACCATGATGGCATTTTAGAATTACCTGTAGATGCTCCGATTGGTCAAGATATTAGAGAGTATTTACAACTTGATGATGTCGCCATCGAAGTGGATTTAACACCTAACCGTGCTGATTGTTTAGGCATTAAAGGTCTAGCTCGTGAAGTGGGTGTACTGAATCAAACGGTAGTTAACGATTTTCAAGTCGCTGTGGTAACTGAAAGTATTACCGATAATCGTAATATTCAATTGCTTGCACCTGAAGCTTGTCCTCGTTATTTAGGCCGAGTGATTAAGAATATTAACCTAGATGCAGTGACACCTTTATGGATGGTGGAAAAATTAAGACGTTCGGGGGTTAGAAGCATTGACCCCGTAGTGGATATCACTAATTTTGTGTTGTTAGAACTTGGGCATCCTATGCATGCGTTTGACAACGACAAACTTGAGGGCGACATCGTTGTCCGTTTTGCAAAGCAAGATGAAAAGCTTACCCTGTTAGATGGTAACGAAGTGACACTTCAAGATAACACCCTTGTGATAGCTGACACCAATAAAGCCTTGGCTATAGCCGGTATATTTGGTGGACTTGACTCAGGTATGACTCACGAGAGTAAAGATATTTTTCTTGAAAGTGCGTTCTTCTCGCCTGATGCCATTATGGGCAAAGCTCGCCAATATGGTTTGCATACTGATGCTTCACACCGCTATGAGCGAGGTGTTGACCCACAGTTACAACAGGTTGCTATGCAGCGAGCAACACAATTGTTGCTGGATATCGTAGGTGGTGAAGCGGGTCCTGTAATAGAGGCGGTGGATTCAAATTTTGTTCCAAAAAACCGCTTGGTTTCCTTAAGGCACAGTCGATTATCTAAAGTATTAGGTATTGAAATTGCGGCTGATACGGTGACAGATATTTTTGAACGTTTAGGTTTTAGTGTTTCTTTTGAGGGCAGTGTTTCTCTTAAAAATATTATATGGCAAATCAATGTTCCGCCATACCGTTTTGATATTAGTATCGAAGAAGATTTAATTGAAGAAGTGGCTAGAGTATATGGCTACAACCAAATACCCGATATTGCACCTGTTGCAAGCTTGAAAATGTCACAACATCAAGAGCAAAAAATACAGCTAAATCAATTAAAAAATACCTTGGTTGAAAGTGACTACCAAGAGGCCATCACATATTCATTTGTTGACCCAAAGACCCAATCTTTATTATTCCCTCAAATGGAAGGTTTACAGCTACCTCATCCCATTTCTTCTGAAATGTCGACAATGCGGGTCAGTTTATGGACAGGATTATTACAGTCGGTGTCATATAACCAAAAACGCCAACAAAGCCGAGTCAGATTATTTGAGTCTGGTTTACGTTTTATTCCTGATAACAGTGAAAAAACCGGTGTCAAACAACAGCTTGTTATCAGTGGTGTTGTATGTGGTTTAGTTGCCAACGAAAACTGGGATAACGTAACTCGCTCAATTGACTTTTTTGATGTCAAGGCAGACGTCGAAAACCTACTTAATTGTGCTGGTGTCATTGATTATCGCTTCGAAAGCGCCAATCATAGTGCATTACACCCTGGTCAAAGCGCAGCGATTTTTGTTGCCGATACACTACTAGGATATGTTGGAGCAGTGCACCCTCAATTCGAAAAGGCACTAGGGTTAAATGGAAGAAGTTATGTTTTTGAGTTGGAAATTAGTGCGCTAGGGTTGAAAAAATTACCTCAAGCTCAAGAAATTTCAAAATTTCCTGCAAATCGACGTGACATTGCAATCGTAGTAGACGATGATAAAGTAGTAGGCGATATATTGAGATGCATTGAAAATTCTGGCGCAAATCAATTAGTTGGCCTAAACTTGTTCGACGTGTATCGAGGGAAGGGAATTGCACAAGGAAAGAAAAGCCTTGCGATTTCTCTTATATTGCAAGATAAAACTAAAACACTAGAAGAAAACGATATTCAGGCAACAGTTGACGGCATTTTAGCTGCGTTGTCGCAAAATTTCGAAGCATCTTTGAGGGATTGACGGTATGGCGTTAACCAAGGCCGAAATGGCAGAACATTTATTCGAAAAACTTGGGATCAACAAGCGTGATGCTAAAGATTTAGTTGAGACTTTTTTTGAAGAAGTGCGTGAAGCATTAGAATCAGGTGAACAAGTCAAATTATCTGGCTTTGGTAATTTTGATTTAAGACAAAAAAATGAACGTCCCGGAAGAAACCCTAAAACGGGCGAAGATATTCCAATTAAGGCGAGACGAGTGGTCACATTCAGACCCGGTCAAAAGCTTAAAAGTAGAGTCGAGAGTTCAAAACCAACAGAGTAACGTTGATTGGCTACAGCCACATAAAAAATCCTGATCAATGTCGGGATTTTTTATGTGGTGTTGTCAGCCTTATTTAATAACAGATACCAGTGCTTTTGCTAATGCATCAACGTTAGACTTGCTGATCCCTGCAATATTCACACGACTCGAGCCAACAAAATAGACACTATGCTGGTCGCGCATGGCTTGCACTTGCTCAGGCGTAATACACAAAAATGAAAACATGCCTTTTTGATTTTTAACAAATTCAAAGTCTTTACTGGAACCATATTCATCCATTTTTGATACCAGAAGAGAACGCAGGTCCTGCATACGACATCGCATGGCTTCAACTTCTGTCATCCACTGATGACGTAACGTTTCATCATTCAAAATAATATCAACCAGTGCACCACCATATGAAGGCGGCATAGAGTAGATCCCACGAGCAATAAACTGAATTTGACTTTGAATGGCTTGGCGTGTCGCGCTGTTTTCTGTGACCATCACCGCAATCCCGACTCGTTCACGGTATAGACCAAAGTTTTTAGAGCAAGATGCAGCAATAATCACTTCAGGCAAGTTGTTGACTAATAGACGCATGCCGTAGGCATCCTCTTCTAACCCATCACCAAATCCTTGATAAGCGGTATCGACAAAAGGAATAAACCCAGTCTTTTGTGCCATTTCTAGCACTATATGCCATTGTTCTTTGGTTAAATCTGCACCAGTGGGGTTATGACAGCAGCCGTGTAATAACACAACATCACCTTTTTTGACTTGGCCAAGACACTCAGCCATAGCCTCAAAATTAATACTGGCATTGGTTTTATCAAAGTAGGGATAGGTTTGGATTGTTAGTCCAGCATTGCCAATTAAGGGTATATGGTTGGCCCAAGTTGGGTCGCTGACCCAAACGGTAGTGTTTTCATCACAGCGTTTGATCAATTCTGACAAAATTCTTAATGCACCACATCCACCAGGGGCCTGAACGGCTGCTATTCTATCGGCTAACAAAGCTGGGTTGGCTTTGCCTAACATCAGTTGCAGCATGCCATCTATGTAACCCTGAACCCCTTGAGGCGTGATATAGGTTTTAGAGTTTTCTTTGCCTAAAAGGATGGTTTGTGCTTTGGCCACAGAATCGAGAATAGGTGTGTGACCCTGTTCGTCTTTATAAACGCCTACGCCTAAGTCAATTTTACTAGGATTAGTGTCAGCTTTAAAAGCAGTAGATAAACCTAGAATTGGGTCAGCAGGAAGCTGGGGCAATACTTCAAACATGATGTTCCTTAATGGTAAATTAGCAAAGTGAATAATGAGATTGCATTATGCCATTGGTACAACAAAATTCGAGTTAAATTAAGACTAATTTATATTGAAATGAAAGTTCTGACTGGAAGTACAGGTCGCTTTATTATCATAGGTGCGTTCGAACCACTGTACGTTTTGCTGTTTATCGATTTTTAATACAGTGGATGAGCGAGTGCCATATTCATCACCAATAATAAAAATTGACGATAGTCGGCGTTCCCAGTCAATAGGTATACCAGTTTGCGGCAGGTCTTCGTCAGCAGCTAAGCTTTTATCTAACAATAATTTAAACAATATATCTGGATTAATATCGTGGCCATCTTGACAATATTCTTCTAATTTACCTACTCCTTTATTAATTTTTGGCCAAGGACTATTTAGGCTAGCATTAGATAATCCATAATAACCGTCGCTTAATTGTTGTATTTGATCCAAATGGTTATTGTATACCGCAAGCGCATCCCATTTACCAAATAACAGATTGTAGCCATTGTAATTATCTTTACTGGCACTTAACGACTGATGATACTTGTTTATGGGCTTTTGCAGATAGTGACTGACTAACTCCCCCCGTGTAATTGCATCCGTGCATATCTTTTGTGGATCGCGAATATTAGTTAAAGATGCAATGTAGCCGTGTTTATTGATCCCCATCCAAGCACCACCTGCCTGCAAATCTTTGCCAGCAATAATTCCATGTTTGGAGTCCCACATGTTTGACTCTGCTGTGTCTCTATTAAAAAATTCGTCCCGATTAGCCGCAATAATTAACGGATAATCTTTATGCTGATTTACAGCTACAAACAAAATACACATAAAATTCTCTACGCCACACTTAATCTAAGCATTTATTTGATTTTTAGCTTATTAACCTGTGTAAACAGGCTATTAGCCTGCTCAATAAATTTATCTGTTTGTGATGCAGACGTTATATTGTAGGTGGGTGGCAATAATATTGGATTGTAGTTGGGCCGGGGACTAAATTGATCTGAGTTTAAAAAACCCAATACATAGATAGGCGCTAGTAATAGTAAGGTCATCGATATTGCAATAATATTACGTCTATTATTGGCTTGATGCAGAGCAATGAATAAACTTAACCAGATAAAGATAGCAACAACGATGGCAAATATGACCAACTCCAACCACGCAAACCATGCCCCGGGTTGAATATTAAATATGGCTATCTTCTGTAATAAAATTAAACCATTAACAAACAATACTATTATCCACATTAGACTGAATTGACTAATTATGTGACTTTCTTTTTTAACTACTTTGGCTAGAATCGCAAAGCTTAAAGGCCATAAACAAAAAACCGCTAGTTGCCCTAGTTCAGAGGGAAGTGCTTTAATTAAACTGAATTCTTGAACACTACCCAAGTATTTTGACAGCAGTAGAAACCCTAAACATATAATCGATAAACAAATGGCCAAAAAACTTTGGTTTAACCAGTTAAGGTCTTCTTCCAATTCGCTCAGAGGCATAGCCTCAACTAAAGGCACTTTCGTATCGATTATTCTTAAGCGTGTGCGACCAATTTTTATTACATCCTGAGAATTAAGCGTGGCCTGCCTAACGAACTTGTTGTTTACTTTGATGCCATTGGTTGACTGACAATCATTGACCATCAGTTTGCCTGATTCTGGATCGATGGCCACCAACATATGACTGGGACAGACATATGGATCGTCTAAACGTAAGTCATTATTAAAATCACGGCCTACACACACATAGTCTTGCTCAAATTTATAATGTTTAAGTGGGATGTTTTTTCGAGAAAGTAGCTCTAAAACTATTGCCATTCTATTGAGTCCATAAATTTATGAGTAAATACCAGGGTAGACTCTTTGCTTACCCCTGATAATGTGTAGTGACTAATTAAACCCTGATGGGCATGATCAAGTGTGGCTGCAACAAAAAGTACATCGTAGAGTTGGTCGAACTCTTTGTATGCTCTCAAACACAATAATGTTTTGTTAGTAACACCATGGATATTAGTGACTTTATCTTGCTGACAGCGAAAGTTTGTAACATCAGTTTTTGACGCTATGTTGCCCGCACCTGCGCCAGTGATGCTTTGTGAGTAGAAATTATAAAAACGATGTTCTCCCAAGGATTCACCATCTAACCATTCAAACTCAACTTCAAGACCTCCTGTGCGTAATCCTTTGTGTAAATATATTTGTTCATCTAATTGACAGCGGTTTTCTACAGACAAATATAATGCCTCTTTATCGCTCGTATTCGAGCCGCCCCAGCATGAGATAAAGTCAGTTATTTTTGAAGGGATTATCGCTTCTCCTAATTCACTTGTCTCCCAAGAATGATTATTTAATAAGGAAAACAGTTTATTTTGATTAGCTAACAATTGTTCCTGTATGCGGGGCTTTAACTGATCGTTTTTTAATGCTTGTGCATCTTGGCTTTTTAATAATCCCTGAATTTTTTCCAAAGGAATAAGAAAACCAATTTGATTGCCTGCCGTTGCTACATTAACACCCATCACTTCACCCTGTTCATTGACCACAGGGCCACCACTCATTCCAGGGTTAATCGAGCCGGTAAAATGAATACGTTGGTAAAAGCTGCTTTTTTTTAATCCGTTAAACGTACCCGGTACTACTATCATGCCCAAGTCATGGGGATTACCTAAAGAATAAATAGCGCTGCCTTGAAGCGGCAAAGACTGTGCAATAGGAAATGCACTTTCTTGTTCAGATAATTGCACTTTTCTTACTAAGGCTAAGTCATTAACGACATCAACATCAACCAATTGTAGCTGTCCTCCAGTACCGTCATGAGCCAAATATTCAATCCTAAATTTATCAGGGTTATATACATATTCAGACACCACATGGTAATTCGTGACTACATTACCTAATGCATCGATTTGAAAACCGGATCCAATAGATGATTTATTACCAGACTCTAACTCTATTATTTTGATTTGATACAGCGCGGTGCGATGTTGCCCAAAAAGATTTTGTGCAGTTTGTTGGCTATGTGCAAGCGAGCAGAACATAGACAACACAAATAGTAAAATTCTCAAATTTTGTGTTCCAGTGACAATTAAGTTTAGTGAAGCCAACATGTAAGGACTAACTTAGTCGCCCTCCCAAAGCGGAAAAGTGTAATCATTCAGGAGGTTAACATTTTGTTAACACTCGACAAAATAGATTACATGAGCGAATATCCGCATATTCTAAATTGCACAAGCCAATAATGAAATGCTTGATAGTGTAAATACACCTATTCTTTGCAAACAAGTTCCCAGAATAGGGAATAAATTTAGTCAATGGCTGGGTACAACAGTATTAAAATCGATGGGATGGTCTTACAGCGGCACTTTTCCTTGTTGTTCAAAGATGATCCTTGCGGTTGCGCCGCATACTTCTAACTGGGATTTTGTACTGGGACTCGCTATAGCATTTAACTTACGCTTAAAAATTTCTTTTTTTGGTAAACATAGTATTTTCATTCCCCCTTTTAGCCAGCTTTTACGACGCTGTGGTGGAATTCCAATTGAGCGCAGTACCAAGCATGGTGTGGTTGATGGCATGGCAGATAAGATGCGAGAAGCCGAAAGTATGATTTTATGCCTCGCACCAGAAGGCACGCGCAGTCCCATATCACCCTGGAAAACTGGTTTTCTACATATTGCTCACAAAGCCAATGTACCAGTATTTTTGGTAGCATTTGATTATAAGAAAAAACTTATCGAATTTGGTCCAATGCACAATATAAGCGACAATACACAGCACGAGTTAAATAGGATTTACCTGCACTTTGAACAAGTACAAGGTAAATATCCTGAAAAAATGATTACTAAAGTTGTCCCCGCTGTGGAGAGAGAGATTGAAAAATAAAGGTTTTACTACCCGACTGGTACATGCAGACAGGTTATTAAATGCACCTGAAAGTGGTGCTGTGCATCAGGCTACTAATAATTCAGTGCTGTTCGAATATAAAGATGCCCAAGGTTTGGTGGATGTTTTTCAGGGTAAAAAAGTAGGGCATGTATATTCTCGCTCGTCTTCAGGCTCTAATGCAGCGCTGCAAAATATTCTTACTCATTTGGAAGGTGGGATAGGGGCCATTACTTTTGCAACCGGCATGGCAGCGATCACTGCAACTATGCTTAGTTTATTCAAAGCGGGCGATCATCTGATTGTCAGTCATTTTTTGTTTGGTAATACCCGCAGTTTTGCCGAAACCATGCAAACATTAGGCATTGAGCTTAGCTTTGTTGATGTGACTGACGTGCAGAATGTGCAAGCTACGTTCAAGACAAATACAAAAGCCGTTTATTTAGAAACTATTGCCAACCCTGTTACACAAGTGGCTGATTTGCGAGCTATTGGACAACTGTGTGAGTCTAAAAAGTGCTTATTCATCGTCGATAATACCATGACACCAGCCAATATTTTTGATGCTAATTCAGTTTTAGCTTCATTAACGATAAGTTCATTAACAAAATATATAGCCGGACACGGCAATGTTTTAGGCGGTGCAGTAATTGATACTGGGTTATTCGATTGGAGTCACTTCGAGAACATATTACCTATTTATCGCGGATCAGATGTATCACAATGGGGTCTCACTCAAATCCGTAAAAGAGGCCTCAGAGATATGGGCGGGACGTTATCACCTGATTCAGCTCATGCTATTTCAATTGGTTTAGAAACCCTAGTGCTGCGAACCAACAAAGCATGTGAAAACGCGATGCGTTTAGCTTCTTATCTTCATAATCATGACAAAGTTTCAGCGGTGTATTACCCAGGTTTAGCCGATCATCCTCAGCACTTTTTAGCCAGAGAATTTTTTGATGGTTATGGTGGGATATTGAGCCTAGATTTAGCCGAGCATATCGACCCAATTAAATTTTTAAATGCATTAAGTTTAGTCATTTGCGCTACCCATTTAGGTGACACACGTACCTTAGCCTTGCCAGTTGCCTCTACTATTTATTTTGAGAGCAGTGCCAAAGAAAGACAAGAGATGGGTGTGAATGACAATATGATCAGATTGTCGATTGGTATTGAGGATATAGACGACATAGTCGCAGACTTTAAACAAGCATTTGCGAAGTTTTAGAATACTAGCTACAAGCTTCGAGCAATGTGTTCCTAGCTTGAAGTAAAAATAAAAGGCAAAAAATAAAGTCAAAAAATAACAATGTCGTTTGTAATAAACAAGATAGTTATTATTAATGGGTATTCATTTAATGCCCTTGTTCTTATAATAGCGTCAGGTCCCAGTCGTACTAGCGATTAGAGCTTAGCTGCCGCTCAGGTAATCTGATATCTTTAGATTACTTGATGATTTGTTGATTATCTTAAAGGCAGTCGAGCTAATAAAATGGATATGACGTAAATGACTAACAGATTGCTTTTTTACGTTTTATATACGTTGGTTAGAGGCAACCTTTAAATATGCTTAAGCTCTAAACGGTATATATTAACAAACTTGCCACCTGCAGGTTTACCCCCTGATTTCAAAGACAATAAAGTAACAAAATCATAGGCTGTTGCGTAGTTCAGATATGTGGTTTACTCTCTCGTCACGACAAATCCGTATGTTTATTGTGCATGCATTGTTTGCCAAATTATTTGAAATAAAGGACTAGCATGATGACAAAATCGATTTACCCCATATTAATTTGTACTATTTTGTTGGTCGCCTGCGCGGGAAAATATGAGGAGAGACAAACAAGCCAAGTACCGTCATACCTTAATCAAATTAGCCTGATTGCTGAAGATTATTTTAAACTTCGTCCTGAAGTCGCCACAATGTATGGCATGTCTGATCAAAGCTTAGGCGCAGCACTTTCAGGGAAATTAAGTCATTATGATCCGGCTACAGAAATTTCCAGACGGGCTTCATTAAAATCAATTATTGAGAGATTGAGTGTTATAGACACTACTGATTTTTCTGATCGCGAAAAACTCAGTTTGAATCTGATCATTACCGAAATGCAAGGTGCAATACGTCCTGGCGATATCGTTGATTATGGTTCGGTAGTGGGAGAATACGGTAATTGGTTTCTGACTTATCCTGTTTCACATCTGTCAGGTCCACATATAGAAGTTATGACCATTCTTGAGGAAAAAGCCGCGGTAAACAATAAAGCCGATGCAGAAGGTTATATTGCTCGCCTTAACGATTACCCTAATATGATCAAAAGTGTGATTGAAAAGATTGCTTATGATCGTGAACTGGGTGTTATACCCCCTGACTTTGTGCTGGATAATGTGATAGCTATGTTAACTTCTCAGGTGGCGGGTAATCCTGTCGATCATTCTCTACTAACAAGTTTTAGTGCAAAAATACATGCCAGCGATATGGCTGATACACAAACGTATATTGACCGAGTAGCCAATGCGGTAACTAGCGGCTACTTTACTGGGACCAGAACTTTATTGTCTGCAATAACTGAGCTGCGCAAACATGCCGTTCATGAAATTGCGGTGACACGTTTACCACAAGGTGTGGCTTTTTATGATGCCATGATAACTCACATGACAGACACAACACTGCCAGCCAAGACTATTCACGACCTTGGCCTAAGTGAAGTGAAACGTATTCACATACTGATGGACAACTTGCTACAAACTGTTGGTATGGTTGATGGAACCGTAGGTAAACGCATGCAAATGTTACTCAATGACCCTCAGTATATCTATCAGGACAACGAAGCGGACAAAGCACGTTTGATTGCAGACATGAGAGGTTATTTGGACAGCATTAATGTGAACATAGCTGACTGGTTTGGTCGATTGCCTGATCAGGATGTAGCAATTAAAGCGATCCCGAAACATCGCGAATTGTCGGGGTGTGGTGCTTGTTATGATGCGCCATCTAAAGAAGCAGGCACCCTAGGCACATTCTGGATTAATTTGGCTAATATTGCTGCTAACCCTTCATATAGCTTACAAACTCTCACCTACCACGAAACTAATCCCGGACACCACTTACAAACTATCATTGGTTTGTCTGATGAAGTGCCATTACTGAGCACCGTGTTTTATTCCAACGCAGCTGGTGAAGGCTGGGGACTCTATTCCGAATCGCTAGCTGGCGAAATGGGAATGTATAGAGACAGCCCAGTGAATGACCTTGGAAGATTACAGGCTGAATTACATAGGGCGGTGAGATTAGTTCTTGATACCGGCATGCACTCCATGGGATGGAGCCGAGAGCGTGCTATTGAGTATTCAATCGAAACAGAGGGAATTCATATAGCTGAGGCGACCAGTGAAGTGGAACGTTATGCTATTTGGCCAGGCCAAGCACTTGGTTATAAACTTGGCCAATTAAAGATTTTAGAGTTACGAGAGCTGGCGCGTTCTGAATTGGGTGAAAACTTCGATATTGGCATATTTCACGATCGTATTCTTGAAGACGGTGCACTGCCGCTTAATATGATGGAAGACAAAATTACTAATTGGATTAAGTTACAAAAGTGATCCCAAAATGTCAGAAGCGATCAGTTGTTTATGCAAGTCTGGATCAAGAGATGAGTTGTATAAAATCTGCGGGCAGTAATGCGGATCATATCCAGTGCCTGGCGGTTCAGATGATAATCTGTTAACTGAGTACTAGCTTTAGGAAAGTTTTTCAAGGGTGAAAAATTGGGTGACACTTCAACCCGACTTAATATTCCTAGACACATTTTAAATTAAAACAGTTGCAGTCATTTTAAATAAATTAAAATTTTAGTGAGCATTTACTCAATTATATATAAATTATTAATTACGTGGTTATTTTTATCAACGTTTTGAAGTGCAGGAGGCTCCTGAGGTTTATCATTTCTGCAATCAAAATGATAATCATTGGTTTTAGTGCGTCGCTGTCGTTAATTCTCTCTTAGTTCGAAGCATTTAGGGCAGCAGCCATAGATTGTTTTTATAATAGTATATTTACCCATTCTGCGCGCCTTAGTAAAAAGCATAAAAGACTGCTCTAGATACAAAAAAGGGCTAGGTTGCGCTAGCCCTGATTAATCATCTTCTTTCTCTATAAAAGATTCGAAATAATATTCGTAAAAAGAGTTATAAATAATTTATTTAGTCTTTGTTACGCTCATATTCACGTACTTCATTTCGTCCCACAACCATATGATGAACTTCATCTGGGCCATCAGCAAAACGTAAGGTGCGTTGGCCTGCATACATGCCAGAGAGCGGTGACCACTGTGATATACCCGTGGC
>JBNMPD010000040.1:0-18807 GCA_051276225.1 Flavobacteriales bacterium | reverse complement strand
GTAATTTATAAGGTTAAAAAATAATTATCACTAAAATCACATTGTTTTTCTAAACGCTCAGCTTCACAAACTACTATCTTATTGGCGCTGAAATTCACTGTGGATCTCAATATCTACTTCGTCACCAACCACTGGAATAAACTTTTCCAAGCCAAAGTCAGAGCGTTTAAAACGTAAATTAGCAGCAAAGCCAAGTGTATATTGTCGAGTCAGTGGATTATTAGCAGCGCCATTTAATTTTGCCAACATGGTCACTTCTTTTGTGACACCTAAAAAAGTGAGTTCGCCTCGCACAAGTAAGTGTTCATTTGTGGATTTTTCAACTGATAAACTACGAAATACAGCTTGAGGAAAGCGTTGAGTATCTAACCATGCTGCACCACTAATAGTTGCTGCAAAGTCTGGATTATTCACATCAATGCTTCGCATATCTATGACTGCTTCAATCTGTGAATTTTCAATATTATTAGGGTCAAAATTCAGACTGACATCAAACTCATTAAAGCGCCCCACATAGCTTGAAAAACCCATATGATTGATTTTAAATAATAACGCAGCATGGTCTTTATCAAGCTTGTATTCACCGGCCTGGATCTCAACAATGTCTTGATTTAAGGTTGGCTGCAACCAACTCACACAGGAACTTGTTATAAATAATATAGAAACAATTAGCCATACTCGACAGAATTTATTACTTAGTTGTTTTTGATTTGAACGTTTCAATCGAAAAATACCTCTGGTATAAATATATTGATCCTTTGTATCGAATAATTCACTTTTGCAGCTCTAAAATACTGCAACTTAACGTTATATATCAATCAGAGGATTTAAGAGACTCAAAACTGTATCCGAAGTTTAGAAAAACTATAGATACAATATTATACGCTATCCTGCTTTCACAATATGCTGCCACAAGCCTAGATAGTAGAATTATCCTATTAACAAGAAAGCTACCTGAATCTTCTTGACGAAATTATAAATGTCTGTTGATTGATTTCCCTGAATAGGACAAGACGCGTGTCCTATTCAGGGGACTAATCGCTCGAAAGAACTCATTAACGGTTCCATTTAAGCTTCTTAGTATATTGGAGTAAAGTAAAAATAATACACATACTTGATGCATGTAACAGACATCAATTTCTCTGAAATTAGGGTGATTGAGCTGGTGATTATCGAAGTCTGGTGGCAACAAAAATGAGAATCAAGTTGAATTTTCACTATATTTTATATTTGTAGGAATTCAGCAGTTAAGAGTTGAGCATAGGCTAATTCTGATAGGCATTGTGACGGTTATTGAACTGCGCCTTTAAAATTTAGATATAGAAAAACGTAACGTTGTATAAAAGAGTATCTTACTAATGAAGATATGTTGTTATTAATTAATCTTAGGATTATGACTAGATGTAGACACGCAATAAATGTGTGTCTACTTTGAATATACCTATTTTGACATTATCGACGAACATCAGGTTTACTTGGAAAAGTATGGGGTATCACTTCACAAGTATCAGAACCACCTAAGGAAATTTTTATCTTCTCAGTCTGCCACCTTGGTTGTCTTCCTGATAATTATTCGTGGACTCATTGTCACTGTTGTGGTCTGACTTTGACATTGCCAATCACATTTTGTGATTACGCTAACAAGTAATGATGTACCCAGTTCAGAGGAAACACTATATTATATATTCAATTTATGATGAAAACGTTATAGCCATCGAAAACAAGGAGTAATACTTATTTTATTGCGTTTTTTCAGGCAGTTTATTTCCGAAATTCGTCGTCGAGAAATTATTCCTGTTGTAATCACCTACACCGTAGTTGGATGGTTAGTGTTGCAAATAGCAGAGGTAACTTTCGAGCCCTTAGGAATGCCAGAAGGTGGCGTACGCTTAATTATTATTATGTCTATTGCTGGATTCCCAGCGGTACTCTTTTTAGCTTGGGTACTCGATGTTAAATCCCAAGGGGTGATGTTCGACTTACCCTTATGGCAGGTCGAAGGGGCTATTACTCAACAACAGAAAAAAGCCAGTAGACCTTTGGTGTTGTTACTATGTTTACTGGTCATTATTGGGACTTGGGGCTTAGTGGTCTTTTTGGATGATAAAATTCAACCTGCAGAAGACAACGTGTCTTCACTTCAATCTGAATCTGAGCGTAAATCGGATGCAGTAAGAGCAAATTTCCCCATAAATTCAATTGCTGTTTTAGCCTTTGAAAATTTCGATGGACAACCAGAGTCTGATTATTTTGCTGATGGATTAGCAGAAGAAATCTTAAACCATTTATCAAGTATTAGTGAGCTTAATGTGGCTGCCCGCTCATCTTCATTCAGATTTCGTGGTGAACGGGTGGATATTCGTGAGGTTGCAAAATTATTGAACGTCGGACATATACTCGAGGGCAGTGTCAGACGAGAAGGTAATCGCATACGTATTAGCGCCCAATTGATAGATGGTAAAGAAGGATTTAACACTTGGAGTAAATCTTACAATCGTAACCTTGATGATGTTTTTGCCATTCAAAAAGAAATTGCATTTGCGGTTGTAAATGGGTTAAAGATAGCTTTATCAGTTGATTCAAAAAATCGATTACAGCAAACACAATCAGAAAATATTGATGCCTACATTTTTTATCTGCAAGGATTAAAAAAACTTCGTAGTTCGCAAGATACACAACGGATAAGCACAGCTAACAAGTTGTTTAAACAAGCATTGGCTATAGACTCTACTTTTTCACGGGCTTATGCGGGGATATGCGAAGCTAACTTGGTAATGTATGAAAACACAAATAGTGTTATCGATTTTACCAATGCAGAAATAGCCTGTAAAAAAGCCCAAAACCTCAATATTGATAGCAATAGTGAGGTTAAGGTTGCTTTAGGTCGCTTATATCGCGTTAGTGGTTCATATCAGAAAGCAGAGGAGATATTGCTTGAAGCTATCGCAATTTCTCCTACCGAAGCTGATGCATACATTGAGTTTGGGGAAGTACAGTTAGCTAAAGAAGACTTTGATAAGGCTGAAGCAACTTTTTTACGTGCGATAGATTTAAAGCGAAACTATTGGAAAGCGTATGCAGCATTAGCTAATTTTTATTACATCAAAGAACAGTATATTGATTCTGCAAACACTTATGAAATTGTTGCGCGACTTACACCAGACTCTTCTAAAGGCTATCTTGGTAAAGGTTCAGCATATTGGATGCTGGGTAATACTCAAAAGGCACTGCAAGCTTATGAACGCTCATTAGAATTGAGTCCTTCTCGGCAAGCCTATACTAATTTAGGCATGTTTTATTACTACGCGGGGCAATTTAAACAAGCTGCAGATATGCAAACAAAAGCATTAGGATTTGCAGACACCGATCACAGAGTTTGGGGTCGTTTGGCAGAGAGTTATCGATTTATTCCTGGGCAAGAGTCGAAATCTCAGCATGCTTATAAACGTGCCGCTGATCTAGCTCGTGAAAATCTGAAAATTAACAAAGAGGATTGGCATACCCGAGCAATATTAGGCTTATATTTAGTCTATTTAGGTGAACAAACAGAAGGAATGAAATTACTCGAGGAAGCGATTGAACAATCGCAACGTAATCCTGAAATTCTCTATTTTAAAGCCTTAGCCGTACTCCAAGAAGATGATACAGAGCAGGCTATTAGTTTGTTACAAGATGCAGTGACAATAGAACAATACTACCAGCAATTCATTGCTTTAGATCCCGATTTGAAGCGCTTGCAAAACGATCCTCGTTTTATGTCTTTGATACCTATCTCCAAACAATAAAGTTAAGATCATTAAGCAATATTAAATACGCATTGTTTTAAGCGATTGACTCAAATTCGTTAGATGCCCACACATTATCTGGTTGTGAATGAGTTTTACGATTATGAAAAGACATGCACAAAGGATAATCTAAAACGTAAAAAGGTGACAATGGCAATTGTCGAAGGCAGAAATATCCCTAAGTCAATTCACTAAATTTAAAAAAACACACTCAAATAGTAAATATGTAGTTCATTTCTTCAAACCTATTCAACAAGTCGTTCTCAGTTGTACAACAAGCTTAGAAAGACATATATCGAGGGTTTTCCTGAGTTAATTATCAGTGGGTATTCGGTACCAAAATTTATTCAGTAAATAGCGATAAAAAGCTGAATGGCATTACCGTTAATCCTGACGGCACTCCTTAACTCTATTTCCAACATCAAAAAATACTACACCTGGAGCTTAGCAACGGTTAAGACATCGGGGCGGGTATTCAAAAGCACTGAGATTAGGCGAATACAGCGGCTATAAATGTCAACAGTTTTGGGGCTTTTACCTTGCGAAGTCAATTTATTTAGATCTGCCTAGTAACATCGATCTAGACGGGTCTGGACGTTGATTTTAATGATACTTCTCCTTGGGAAACCTAAAGTATTAAATACTATAAGTAGTAAAGACGACTCTCAGATTCTTATGCATAGCGGGTTTATTCAACACGTACATGAGTTGAATCCCAAAAAATCTACTAGTTTGTTGCACCACTTATTAGTAGGCGTTAACATCTCACATGGAACAAAACTCGAATTAATATCATCATTGCCAATGCCTATAAATCGCTCAAATACGAACGTTCACTCAAATTTTCATGTTTTAGCTTTAGATAATTCATCATCTAAAGACTCCAAATGACAAAGGAAACGTCATAATCTAACATTACTTTTGCACGAACTGCAGTGCTCAAAAGGGCTTTTTGACTGTCAAATTAAGTGACAAGCTAACAGCAAAATCAGCTTAATTGAAATAAATCCTAATCATAGTATTTGGCAAATTTGAGTATAGCGTTAACCATATTCAAATAATTGAGGATCGAAGATTGGTTCGAGCAACTAAACGCCTAATAAACCCAATATCATGTGCTTTTTGCTTCTGTAACCCCTGCATCATCTGGGCTTTCAATGTTTTTATCTTTTGAGTGATTTGACGCTAAAACCATATACACACTTGGTAGTACTAAAAGTGTAAATATGGTGCCAACTAACATGCCTGCAACCAAAATTATGCCGATGCTATTTCTGGCTTCAGCCCCTGCACCTGTAACAAGTACCAAGGGGAAATGCCCGAGTACTGTGGCGGCTGTTGTCATAAGTACAGGACGTAATCGTGTTTGCGCAGCGAGCTGAATAGCTTCAATTTTAGTGTAGCCTTGCAGTTGCATATGATTGGCAAATTCCACAATAAGAATACCATTTTTAGCTATTAGTCCCACCAGTGTGATAAAGCCTACTTGGGAATAAATATTGATAGTGGTAAAATCCAGAAACGTAAACATCATGGCTCCTGCAAGAGCTAATGGCACTGAGCCAAGTAACACCACAAGAGGGTCTCGAAAACTATTAAATTGTATAGCCAAGACTAAAAACACGAACACTAACGCTATCAATAACACACCTTCTAGTGAGTTGCCCTCTAAACGAATTTGTCGAGACTCGCCTGCATAGTCAATATTGTAATCTCTGGGTAAAAGTTCAGCCGCGGCTTGTTCTAGCGCCCTTAACCCCTGTTCTTTAGTTGTGCCTGGAATAACTTCGCCATAAATACGGAAGGCATTTTTCTGTTGAAACTTCACTAACACTCTTGGCGCGACTTCAGTTTCAAGCTTAGCGATAGAGCGGATCGCAATAAGGGCACCGCTTGGTGTGCGAATTTGTAAATCTAATATGGCATCGGGGTTCACTCTTTGGTCTTCATCCACCATTGGGATGACGCGATAAGCACGACCGTCTTTGTTAAATCGATTCACAAAATTGCCAGATAACATTACGTCTAACTGGCGACTGACACTGGTCAAGTCCATGCCTAAGTCGGCTATTCGTTGACGATCTAATAAAAATCTGGCTTGTGGCAAGTCAATTTTTAAGTCTGTTTCAGCAAATAGAAACTTGCCACTGGTCATAGCCGCATTCACCATTTTATCGGCATAAACTTTCATGTCTGCGTAGGGATCAGTACTTAACACCGCCATTTCAACCGAAAAATTACCGGATGTAGGCAAAGCAGAGTCCAATACCGGAAAAGCCTTTAAACCGGGCACTGAAGACAGTGCACCAAAAGCTTTCCAAAATATATCTTGTACACCTTCACTTCGGTCTTTTAATGGTACAAATTCAAACCCACCAAAAGCACCAACAGGATTGATGATTTGCCACATAAACTTACTACCATCGAGTTGTTTCATCACGTCTACCACATCATCCATATGTTGGGTGGTGTATTGCAAAGATGACTCAGGTGCTGCTTCGATAATAACGGTAATGCTTGACTGGTCTTCAGTGGGTGCGAGTTCTTTGAGCGACAATAGATAAAAAGGCACACTTAACAAAGCTAGAAATACTGCCCCAGTTAATACTTGTGCTTTGAAGTCGATAGTACGTAACAACAATTTGCCATACCAAACTTGTAAACGTGCAAAACCAGCATTGATTTTCAAAGTCAACTTACCTTCTTTACCCCCTTCAGGACATGCATAAGCACTCATGATAGGCGATAAAGTCACCGCTACAAAGCCTGAAATTAATACGGCAATAGCCAAAGTAAAAGCAAATTCTTTGAACAAGGCTCCTGTTAACCCAGACAACAAACCTATTGGCGCGTAGACAGCAGCCAAGGTGATGGTCATGCTAATAATTGGGGCTAATAACTGACGCGAACTGATTAGCGCTGCTTGCATTCTGCTCATGCCGCTGCGCATGTAACGTGCCACATTTTCCACCACCACTATGGCATCGTCTACCACCAGCCCCACCGATAACACTATCGCTAAGACAGTCAATAAATTAAGTGTAAACCCCATAAGAGTTATGGCCGCAATGGCGCCCAAAATTGAAATGGGAATAGTAATAAGTGGTACAAGGGCTGCACGAAAAGAGCCCATCATTATCACCACCACAATACCGACCAAAACAATCGTTTCGGCAAGGGTGATAAAAATTTCTTTCAGCGCGTTACGCATATAAAGCGTGCCATCAAAACCACTGGTAATAGTGAGACCCTTGGGCAACGTTTTATTGATACTATCAAGCTTTTTATAAAGCCTGTCGCCTATATCAATCTCGTTAGCACCGGGTAATGGCCACACAGAAAGAAAAACATTAGTCTGTTTGTCTAAACGTGCGGTCACTTGACCTTCAACTTCGCCCAACTCTACTTTAGCGATATCGCTAATACGAATTTGCGCGCCATTCACGTCACGCACAATAAGCTGTTTAAACGCTTCAACATTGGTCAAAGAGCTGTCGGTCATTAAGGCGATACGTTGCTGATTGTTCTCACTTACACCCATAGTGGCGATGAGGTTATTACTGCGCAGCGCATTGGCTACATCATCGGCAGCAACATTAAAGGCTGCCATTTTTTTAGTATCTAACCATATTCGCATAGCAGGCGAACGGCTGCCTTCAAGTCCAACTCTTTGCACACCGATAATGGTAGATAAATTTGGTACCACACGCCTAGATAAAAAATCTGTCACTTCTAAGCGCGACATATCGGCATTTTCTTCATCGTATTCAACGTTTAGATAAAACACCGCAAAAGGTCTGTCTGCTCTAACAACTTGCACTGAAGGATCTTCAGCACTCTCTGGTAACTCGAAGCGAATTTGGTCAAGTCGTGAAGACAGCTCGGCCAATGCATCAGCGCTGTCTTCGTTCAACTTTAACCAGACGTTTACGGTACTTAAACCGAGGGTAGTATTGGAGTCAATATAATCAACACCAGGCACAGAGGCAGCAGCACGTTCGATAGGTTCGGTAATAAAACCTTGCACCACATCAGCGGACGCACCTATATAAGGGGTAGTAATTTGTAGTGAAGCGCTAGCAATTTTTGGAAACTGTAAAACCGGTAAGTCAATTGCGGCACGAATACCCACCAGTACTAATACCAAAGATAGAACAATAGCGACGACAGGGCGGCGACAAAACACATCCATAATGGAGGGTTTAGTGTCTTCCTCACTAATAAGCAATTCACCCTGAGTCTTATTCATTGAGGGTATTCCTTGCATCAGAAGCAGCCACGTTAACTAATAAACCTTCGCGGAGTTTGGATGATCCAATGGAGGCAACAGTCTGACCAATGCTAAGGCCAGAAGTGACAATCGTAGTTTTGTTAACTTTAGTCTGCACTTCTATGCTTTGACGAGTTGCACGCCAATCTGAATTTTTATCTTTATTTAAAATAAATACATAGCTGCCAAATGCATCGTAACGCACCGCTACACTGGGTATTTTAACTACGCTGAGATTATTGCCAACTGAGAGTTGCACTTCAATTAAGGCACCCGGTTTAATCTGCTTAGGTGCATTTGACCATAGCGCCCTTACACCTAAATTCCTCGAAGCTAGGTCGATTTCTTGACTCATTGCAATAACCTTTGCGGTGTGAGTATCGGTTAACAAACTACTTGATTTGACCTTAACAACATCACCCTCGGCTATATTTGTATGCTCTTGCGGTACTAAAAAATCTATCCAAACTGCGTCACTTACACTGATCAAGCGAGTAATCATTGTGTTGGCTGATAAAAAACCACCTACTTCAAGTTGGTGCAAGCCAACCATTGCATCAAAAGGCGCAATCAGTGTTTTTTTGTTAATAGTAGACTGCAGGGCGCGAACGTTGGCTTTAGCTATCGTTAATTGGGCCTTGGCTCTGTCAAGTTGGTCTTGACTTGATGCATTACTCTTGAGCAACTCTGAAAATCGATTTACATCCAACTGCACTATACTGACTTGCGCCTGTAACGCGGCCAATTGGGCTGCTTCGTTTTCCACGTCAAATTGTAATAACACCGAACCCTTAAGAACTTTAGCACCAGAAACAAACCCAACGTGGGTTATGACGCCTTCAAGTTCATTACGTAAGTCTAGGCTTCGAGTCGCCACCACCTCGCCCATAACATTTAAAGTAGACTGCCATTGGCTCTGACTTACTTCAATACTCTGAACCGTTTCACTGGGTTCAGGGAAGGACTCACCAAAAGCAATGGCTGCTTTAATTTGATTAAACTTCACAAATCCCAATACACTCACTACAAGCAAACAAAACAAAAATGTCCATACCCAACGCCAAAAATGCATATTGGTTCCTATAAATAATGAAAAATAAAGTTAAAATATAAAGTTGAAAAAATTCTACGGCTATACAAGCCATTTAGTTCGTTAGATATTAAGATAATTCATTGTTAGGCTATTTACGTTATATTTTGGGATGTTTTCAGTACCCTAGTTAATATGCAGATGGTGAAAATTTAAAAAGCCGCTAAACCAACACTAATAAAATCACCAGAAAATCAGTCTTAAAGCATAACCCACAAAAAAATTGTTATGTTATATTTAGGATGGGTTAGCACCATTATTGATGACAACTCTGTAACCATCCACATATTCAAATGTTTGAGCACTGCTATCCCAGTATGGATTGAAAGAGTCGACCTTTATAAAACCAGACTTGGTTATTGTATCGATAACATTAGCAAACTCAATATCATCGGGCACGTAATGTACTAAAAGATTTTCTAATGTGGGCGCACGCCTTAATTTTTCTTTGCTGTGCAGTAAATTCCAAGTAATCATGATGTTTAGCGTGACCAAGCATACGTCCACTGAAATCACCATGACCATCAAAACTACCAATGACCTCAAAACAAAGTCCGTCTGCATACATGTTTGTTATTTGTTCTAAGTTATCCATAGGTCGAACCACTCTCATAACAGCATCTATTGGTATCATTCTCATCTCCTAATTAACATTTTTTTAATTTTGTATTTATAAATGATTAATTTCAGACACGGCATAAGACCTCAAGTTGTCTTAAGGTCAAAAGATTTCTAATTATAAAGGAAAAGAGATAACCGCCTGTGCACCCAGAACATCTTTTCTATTTCTTAACTTAATGAAGCCCCCATGATCAAACATAATTTGTCGACACAGTGATAATCCAATGCCGCTACCTTTAGGTTTGGTAATATAAAAAGGTACAAACAAGTTATCTGTATTGGCAATGCCCACACTTTAAACACTAATGATGAGATACAGGTATTTTTCATCTAGCTGATAGTTAATTTCAATCACCTTAGTTTGCTGCTCCATGGTTACATCAGCATTCTTGAAAATATTGATGAATACTTGCTCTAATTGATACTTATCTGCCCAAATTAGCATCTACTTGGTAGCAACCGAATACTCCAAAAATTGTAATTGGCAATTAGATGATAATTTGGAGTGCTTTATCACTAAAGGATTAAATTTAATTTTATTAAGTAGTGATAAATGTGAGAGTTGGATATAACTATTAATAAATACGCTAAGTGCAACTGCATGCTCATTAATAATATTGGCCCCTCATATAATGATGGTCTATTTAATTCTTTGTTTTAGTCTTATAATTTTTGTTTCATCGCTTAGCTTTTGCCAGCAATAGGCATCAAAGAATTATTCATTTCATGACTCAAGACTCTAAATAAGCTTTGCCAAGCTTTTCGTTCCTATTCCACCTTTGTGCTGTGCATTAAAATAGTACATTTAATCTTATTTTTGCATTCTAAATTGGTGCAATACGTAATTTTCAATACTGCATTGCACCATACTAGCTCACCCATTACAGCAGTTAAAAAGAGACTTTGACATATTGTTTTTTACCAGATAATTTGCATCTCTCGAAAAGCCATTAGGTCAGTTAAGTATGAAAAAATCGATTATAAGTTGGACTGTGTTAGTAGTAAGTTTAGTTACTTTTTCTCAACATATATTTGCATCTTCACTAAGTACCGTGCAGCAATACACGGCAAAATATCCCTATATCTTTCATCTGGTACAAAAAGAAATGTGGCAACAAACACTGGCTGATAACGTGACTTATTATCCACCTACCTATAAACAGGATGAATTCACTCATGCAACGGCCAATCCAGATTTTTTGCTTATAATAGGCAATCATTTTTATCCAGACGTGTCTGGTGATTGGTTGTGTCTTAGAATGTCAGTTGATTCATTGCAAGCTTCCGGTGTGCAAACCATATTTGAGGGGACTGCACCTGTAGGTGACAAACAACCGGACTTCCCAGGAACAGACAGTGAGTTGTTTCCTCATATTTTAGGTGGTATTCACCCGTCTGCTGTATTACAAGCACACACTGTGGAAAGAGATACTGCTGGTAAATTTTTAGCGGTATCAGATATTGTTGAAGGAGAATAAATGTATTTTTCTAGAGGACAGAAAACTGGGCTTTTACCCATCATCAATTTTAAATGGCTGTGCGTAAAGATCTGGCTAATAACGAGTTTACTACTGAGTGTTAAAAGTTTTGCCGACACAACTTTGTATCATATTGTAAGTGAAAAAGAGCTAACAACCTTAACCAAAGATAATGTATACAAACCTCCATTGTTTAACTTGGAAGGATATATACATTTTTCTAAGTTAAGCCTTATTTTACCTATTGCCAATGATGCATATAAAGACAGGGGTGTATTGTTTCTGTTGCAAGTCACTTTTAGTGACAGTGACAAAAACTTAAGATGGATTGGCGATAATCCAGATTATTATGTGGGATTAGATTTGTCGATGGTGGAAAATAAAATACAATTTTTACGGGACGACAATAACCAATGGGTCTTGCCTGAAACGTTTAAAACTAAATAGATAACTCACCACAGAATAATGTTGTTTTATGCATATTGAGATAAAGCCTTCATATTAGAAGGCTTTAATCATTTTTAGTCTGCCAATTGCTGCTTATTTTTGTTTTAACTTGCTTTAATTTGTTTTAATAACTCTGTTACCGCTATTTTCAATTGTGGGTCCACTTTGTTTGCTTTGTACGTAGGAGGATTAAAAACTTCAATGTCAGGTTTTGCTGGAACAAAGTCCATGTTTTCACCAGATTCTTACACCCACCAGCCTCTAAAGGGCATGCGCACTCTTGAGCCATCCACTAAAGAGTAAGAACCAGTACTTATGACCGCACCAAAGGTAGGGCGTCCAACAAGTTTTCCTAATTTAAGTGCTTTGTAGGCATGAGAAAATATTTCGGCATCGGCATAACTGTTTTCATTACTCATAGCAATGGAAGGTTTAGTCCAAGATGACAGCGGTAACCGTTCAGGAAATGGGTAAGTATTTTTAAACTTAGGATGCTCTTTTACTAAGTTTTTTTGCAGCTTCCAGGCTCAACCACTAATACAAAAGTCAGATCACCCTAGCTCTTTGCGACTAAGTTATACCGAAGTGTCTAGCTGAGCCGGAGAAATACTTACCAAAAGCGTTCGTTACTTTAATTTGATTAGGTTTCACAAATTCCGACATACTAATCTCCAGTAAAAAAACTTCCATATTCATATCCAACAGCAGACACCCATAGTGCTTCCAATTTTTGAATTAAAACCAAACTCTTAAACACTTCTTTTAGTTTCCTATAATTCAACGTAATACATTTTTAAACTTATTCACTAATGACTACGCACTGTCTGATAAAAAACTACTTGTTATTGTAATAAGACTAAGACGTATATAAGTATGTAAATACAGCACTTAAACACATCGTTTTTTACGAACTAAAAATGCCTTATATTCGACTTTTATATTTATAATAAAACGCTATATTTGATTCAAGCGCAGGCAACACAGGGCAAAGGAAAATGAGCAAAGCAAAATCAAAAGTACTAAAATTATTTGGTGTGGATTTTATGTTGCTCAGTGGCGTATGGCTTCTTTTAACCGACGGCAACTCGTCTGCATTTGGATTTGGTCTCATATTTGTATTGTGTGCATCCGTTGCGAGTTATTTATTAAGAGGCAAAAAAAAGCAACAAATCAAGCAGGCCAACACTTCTGTAAAAATTGTAAAACTACCTAAATTTATTGCATATTTTTTATGGCAATCCTTTAAAGGAGGCATAGGTGTGGCTAAAGAAGCATTGTCGTCTCAGGTTTCTGTCAGACCAGGATTCCACATTTACCGTTATCAACTTTTGCAGCCAAATCAAGCACAGGAAATGTTTATTAATGTGGTGAGCCTTTTACCTGGCTCTTTAAGTGCTGAACAAACCAGCACCACATTGAACATTCATTATTTAGATATCGAAAAATACTCGTTGCCAGCATTGCATAATCTGGAATATCAGATTGCACAGCTTTTTGGTATCGACAAGCCATTAGGAGAGAAAATATGACTACCTATTATGCGTTGCTCGCTGGTGCTTTAATTATATGTTTGTTATTCGCCATGCTTAGGATTTTTAAAGGTGAAACAGCAGCAGATAGAATGATAGCGGCACAATTATTTGGCACCTTAGGTGTGGCAATCTTGATCGTATTTAGTTTTTTGGAAGGCAACAAAAACTTGTTAAACGTGGCGCTAGTCATGACCCTACTTGCTCCTTTGAGTGTGATTGCCTTTGTTACATTGTGTGAGGAAAAACAATGAATTTCCTGAATATTTGGACCATTTCACTAAGCACAACAGGCTTGTGTTTCTTTGTCACAGGTACTCTTGGCTTGTTACGTTTTCCAGACGTATTTTGCCGTTTACATGCACTCACTAAAGCCGATAATTTAGGGCTGGGATTTATGCTTTTAGGCCTTATTCCTCAGGCACTCAACATGGGCGTTGCACTACACCTGTTATTAATTTGGGGGCTTATTTTATTGTCCAGCGCGGCAGGTTGTCATTTAATTGCGCAGCACGCTCGTTACAAAGGTGAAGTTGAAATTAAAGGTAATAAAGTCCCAATTGGAGGGGATTATGGGAGGCATCATGATAGAACAAATAATTGATGTAACACTCGCTTTTGGCTGCTTACTCTTTGCCGCCAGCACACTGCTTAGTAAAAGCCAATTTACTGGTATTGTTTTCTATATCAGTCTTGGTCTGTTTGTCACACTCGCATGGGCTCGATTAGGGGCAATTGATGTTGCCATCGCCGAAGCTGCCATTGGTGCAGGTCTCACTGGTGCAATGTTACTTGCCGCTTGGCGAATACTACACAAACGATCTAATTCCACCGATAAGCCAGAGGAATAATCAATGTTCTCCTATAACCAAACATCGCCCAAACCAAGCCCAACAGGCTTATTGTTAGTGTCAGGACTGGTGATATTCATTTTTTGCTTGGGACTAATATTAACGTTATGCCTTCTGGTTGCGCCTGTTCCCTCTTTTGAGGCTGCCATAGCTGCATACACAAACCTGACAAAAAGTGGCGTCAGCAACCCAGTAACCGCAGTTTTGTTAAATTTTCGCTCCTACGACACTCTTTTAGAGCTTGCAGTGTTGTTTGCGGTAGTAGTCATAGTGCTACCTACAAATAAAACTTATAGGATTGAGTCAACTGCTGATGTCCGCTTTTCACAGATTGCCACGCTCAATCTGGTGCGCAAAATTTTACCTTTAACCATTGTCATGTCTGGTTATTTACTTTGGACCGGCGCCAGTCAACCAGGGGGCGCGTTTCAAGCAGGCGCACTGTTGGCAGGATGTGGATTAATGGCGCTATTTTCTGAGGCTATCAGTATCCACTTTGAGCATAACTTGTGGCGTTTTGCCCTTGCCGCCGCCCTCGCTGCTTTTATTTTTGCGGGCGCAGTCACTCATTGGTTAACTGGCGGATTTTTACTTTATCCCACTGATCAAGCGGGACTGTTTATTATTAGCATCGAATTTGTAGCAACATTTTCGATTGGCATCACCTTGGTACTTTTCTACTGGGTTATCGCCACTATTGACCAAGTCTCCAAACCATCCTCCCACCTACCCGCCCTCCCAGTCTCACATCAGGGAGATGCAACATGAGTCAGTCATTTATCTATAGTGCTTGCGCCATATCGTTGTTTTGCATAGGGCTTCTGGGATTTATGTTGCTCACTGATGTTATCCGTAAAGTACTAAGCATTAATATTATGGGGATTGGCATCTTTATGTTATTAGTCGCCACTTCAGCTATGGCTTCCGGTTCAATTGACCCTATTCCACAAGCAATGGTATTGACGGGCATTGTTGTTGCGGCCGCAGGCAGTGCTTTGATGTTACAACTAGCCATTCAAATAGATCAACAACTCAAAGCTGCCAAAGTGGGAGTTAAAGATGCAAATTGATGTTAGTTGGTTTGAATGGTTACCCTGGGTAATTATACTGCCACTGGTAACAGCAATCTTTTGTTTTATGGTTAAACACATATGGATACTTAGGGCTGCCAGCTTATTTTCTGCGATATTGCTGGCCATTTACACCTGTGCTATCGCCTACAATATAACAATGCTTGAAACACGCCAATTTGCCTACGAGTTAGGAGGATGGGCGGCACCACTGGGCATTGGTCTTGTACTTACTCCTCTGTCCGCGGTGTTACTTGCGATGACAGCAATTATTGCTTTGGCTATTTCATTCTATGCAAGTGGGTATTTTTCAAATCAGCAAGTAGAGCGACGATTTTGGTCGCTCTGGTGGCTTTTATTGACGTCCTTGTATGGCATTTTTATGGCCTCTGATATTTTTAATATATACGTAATGCTCGAGTTGATGGGGTTAAGTGCAGTAGGTCTGATTTCTTTACAAAAAGGTGTCGAAACCTTAAAGGCTGCTTACCAATATTTGCTGGTAGGACTGTTTGGTTCTTTGCTTTATTTACTGGGTGTTGCCCTGATATATCGCGAATACGCGGTGTTAGATATTGCATTGCTCACAGATATGATGACTAACTCTGCATTGAGTCAATTTGCACTATTGTTTATCACTTTAGGGCTTTTACTTAAAACGGCTTTGTTTCCTCTACATTTTTGGCTACCTGCAGCTCACTCCTCAGCACCAGCACCGGTGAGCGCAGCCTTGTCAGGTATTGTGGTTAAGGCTACGTACTTTTTACTGTTTCAATTCTGGTTTGTGATGATGGCACCTGTTATCACCTACTCGGCAACAGTATTTATGGGGCTGCTAGGCATGATGGCAGTGGTTTGGGGTTCGTGGCAGGCTTTTCGTAGTCGGCGACTCAAACTGCTTGTCGCTTATTCTACGGTGGCACAATTAGGTTATCTGTTCATCCTGTTTCCGTTGTATTTTTCCTCACCAGAATTAGCTAAACCAGCCATGCTATATTTTGTTATCGCCCATGCATTTGCTAAATCTGCGATGTTTATGGCAGTAGGCAGTATTCAAAAAATTGCAGGATTTGATGACATCCATAAGTTGTCAGGCATATCTGCTGCATTACCCGTCAGTACCTTTACTTTTGCGATTGCCAGCGCAAGCTTAATTGGTTTGCCCCCAAGCGGAGGTTTTATTGCCAAATGGTTAATTTTAAGTAGCGCAGTCAGCGCTGACCAGTGGGCTTGGATCGTGGTAATACTCACTGGAGGTTTGTTAGCCGCGGCTTACCTGTTCAGGGTATTAAACCAATTCTTTACCACACCAAACAGCCAATTTGTAGTTAATTCAGTTCGTGGAGCTGATTTTAGAACTTATGCAGCACTGGCAATGGCGCTGCTCACTATTGCACTAGGCTTAAACGCATTATGGTTATTTGATGCGTTAAACCCCGACGTTATTTTAAGGCAAGGAGTATAAGCATGTTAGCCGTTAATCTTCCCGCCATTATTTTACTGAGCGCACTTGCCACCAGCTTGATAATACTCAGTATTCCCGAGCGTATGCAAAGGCTTCGCACCTGTTTCAACATGTTCAGCGCTATATCCATTGTAGTGTTGGTGGCTGCACTGGTAGCTGGCGTTTATTCAGGCATAGAATACGAAACAAGACTGCCTCTTCTACCCAACGTAGATTTAGTACTACAAGCTGACAAGTTATCTTTATTATTTGTCAGCCTATCAGCTTTTTTGTGGTGTATCACCACCATCTATGCCATTGGTTATTTTAAAAAGGGTAAAAACCTATCTCGATTTTTTGGCTTTTTCAGCCTGTGTGTATTTGCCACATTAGGGGTCGCACTGGCAGGAAATCTGATCACATTTGTTATTTTCTACGAACTACTAACCCTCGCCACTTATCCTTTAGTGGTGCATAAAGGCGATAAAGCGTCTTTACGGGCAGGGAAAATATACCTCACTTACACCTTGATAGGTGGAACTGTGCTGCTAATTGCTGTGGTTTGGCTGAAATCGATGGCGGGTGCGCTAGACTTTACTAGCAGTGGAGTACTGGCGTCTTTGCCAGACTTACCCAGCCGCGAATTAATTATCATTTTTGCTTTGTTGATGATTGGGCTGGGAGTTAAAGCCGCACTGGTGCCATTACATGGCTGGCTACCAGTATCCATGGCTGCCCCCGCTCCTGTTAGTGCATTGTTGCATGCTGTTGCTGTTGTAAAAGCAGGTGCGTTTGGTATCGTCAGAGTAATTTATGATGTGTACGGTGTTGAATTTGCTAGCTCCCTTGGCGTCACAACCTTTCTTGCCTTTGCTGCAGCCATCACCATTGTTTACGCTTCTGTTAGAGCTTTATATCAAGACGATCTAAAAAAACGACTCGCCTACTCCACTGTTAGTCAAGTTTCTTACATCGCACTCGGTGCAGCTCTAGCAGGACCAATGGCGACCATAGGTGGTATTGTTCACTTGGTTCACCAAGGACTAATGAAAATAACCCTGTTTTTTTGTGCAGGTAATATTGCTGAAACCACTGGAGTACATAAAATTAGTCAGATGGATGGCATAGGTAAGCGGATGCCAGTCACCATGACCGCTTTTACCTTGGCGGCCTTTGGCATGATAGGCATTCCACCATTTGCTGGTTTTGTTTCAAAATGGTACATCGGCACGGGTGCAATAGAGGCACAAGCTTACTGGATACTTTTGGTTCTGGCAGCCAGTAGTGCATTAAATGCCATGTACTTGTTACCTATCGTATATCGGGTTTGGTTTAAACCTACTGTATCCAAAGATGCAAAAATAGTTGCCACCAAAGACGCTAATTGGATGATGCTTTTACCTCCTGTTTTAACTGTCAGCTTAGCGTTAGCAGCAGGATTATTGGCCAACAGTCAATTCAGCCCTTTGTATTGGGCCGAGTTAATTGCACAACAGGAATACCCAACGTTATTGATCAGTAACACCCTGTCTGTCTCAGGTGATCACTTGATGTTGGGCACATTAGTGATGATCCCTTTATTACTTGCACTTGCACTCTTATTGCCAAGAGTGGGCGCAAAATTGTCTTTACTGACGCCACTAGCGGCTATTCCCGCTTTGCTGGCAAGTGTGTTTTTAGACGCTCAGCAGACCCAAGCATCTTGGCTATTCTTTGGTAGCGAATTTTCTATTGATGAAACCAGTCGACTTATGATGTTTTTAGCCAGCTCACTTTGGCTTATTGGTGGTGTTTATAGTCTGATTTATCTATCGGCCGGAAAACCTCGTAAACACTTTCTTTGTTACTTTAATTTAGCTATGAGTGGCAGCTTTGGATTAATATTAAGTCAGGATCTATTTGGGTTTATCACATTTTTCACTTTGATGAGCCTAGCATCCTACGGCCTCATTCTGCATGACAAAACACTACAAGCGAGGCTTGCCGGAACAGCCTATATACGCTGGGTAATAACCGGGGAAATACTACTCTTCACAGCCTTTTGTTTATTGTATGGATTGCACGATCACACTCCATTTAAACCGGCGAGTTACCGTACAGCGCTAAGTTTACTGCTGATGGTTGGGTTTGGTATCAAAATGGGTCTCTTAGGTTTACATTTTTGGCTACCCAAAGCACACCCTGCAGCTCCGATACCAGCGAGCGCGATACTCAGCGGTTTG
>JBNMPD010000039.1:0-18863 GCA_051276225.1 Flavobacteriales bacterium | reverse complement strand
ATACTTGCCTCACCATCACCTCTTCTGGGTGAAGTTGATATTGCCTGTGTGAGAAATTTTGAGCATCATAAAATTGATTAACTTGGAACAAGGTTAATTTGTCTCCTTGTTTAACACCGTTGTGCTTGCCAATGTTAATAATGAGACTTTCACCTGAAACGTTTAATACCTGTCCATATGTTGGTAAGCAACTAACCGATTCATCTATAGATTGCACCAATGATTGTATGACCTTTTCAGTCTCCAAGCCGAATGTTGAGTCCCATAATTGCCGACTATTGCTGTCTATAGGCATATGTGGATCAAAGCCCCATAACGTTGTCATGTTTTGTGTATTTTGGAACACCCTTTCACCTGTATTGCCATCATACATTGAGAAAGATAGCTCAAGGTTTCGTTTGCTTTGGTCGCCTTTCCAAAATGCCAGTCCTGAGGTTTTAGTCGTTTCTACACCAAATTCTACTATTTCACCAAAAAGTACATATTGAGCATCTGTTTTTCTGGCTAGGCTAAAGGCTGTCGTTTTCTTTTCTTTGTCTAATGGGTTCAAATAGTACGGTTCAACACGGCTTATAAAGGAAAACATTGCATGATTTTGTGATTCTTTTTGAATTCTCTCAGCCAACACTTTACCAAAGTCATAAAGGTTGCCGACGGCAGCTTGTTGCCGTTTATTGATGTTATACCAAGTGGTTACTATATTTTTTTTATAATCTGAAGCAGAACATAAGGCTTCTTGTGGAAATATATCTGCTCTTATGGAAACCGTAACGTAGTCGTCGTGGTAAATTTCATTAATTAGCTCAATATTATTGACTTCCCCTGAAGCGCGAATTTCAAAACGGTCGTCTTTAAGCAAGCCATTGGTAAGCGACTGGATACTTTTCACTGATGCACCAGAGAACAGTAGCGCTTGTTTGATGGCTTCTTGCGTTGCTTGTTGGCGTGCTGCTTCCTTTTCACCATCGTGGATAATGGCTTGCCCTGTAGCCTCGAACCAAATTGCCAGGGCAGGATGACTGATGACGAGTAACATCAATACGCTGGTTACTTGTATTATTTTACTTACTTGCATCATTTGCCCTTTCAACGTGCGTAAAGTGAATCTTGTGATAATACATCGCAAATTTCAGTTTGATTTTAAATTATGTTAACTATTTTTTCTTTACTAAGAACAAAACTAAGCACAAATCATACCTATATGATTATTGTGTTATTTGGGTACGGTTATTGCTAACAAAACTTATGATAATGATAGTGGTATAGAAAAAAAGTAGGGTGTTGGAAAAATGATAAAAATATTAAAATTTAATAAACTAAGCAGTCGACATTTAACTTTTTTAGTGATGTTGAGTGTCTGTTTGACTGGCTGTTCAAGTCTGTTTAACAAACATGTTGAGTGGGAAACCCTTGAGCCTGAAACCTACCCTGTTATTTCGGCAGTTGGTTATGCACCCATATCAGCACAAAAAGGGGTCAGTGAGTCGAGTAAAATGTTGATGGCAATCAAAGCATCAAAACTAGATGCATACCGAGAATTGACTGAACAGGTATATGGGCAAAAAGTGGACAGTAACCAGTCTTTGGCAAGCTTAGTCATACAAAATACTCGTTTGGATAGTTCGGTACAAGGGGTGATCAGAGGCGCGAAAGTGGTGAAAAGTTATCCAGTAGGGAATGATACGTATGCGACCGAGCTAGAGTTAGACTTTAAATTGGTTAATGATCTTTATCTCTCGATAGCACGGCCTAAGCGTGTTAAAAAAGTCCATTATTATTGAGGCAGCTACTAGCGACGAGTACTGAGTGATTTGATTGCATTTAAATATTATAGAAAGGTTATAAAAAAAGTTTTAAATGGGTATTAATTGAGTAGTTGTTTCTCGGAGATGCTCTTTGCCATTGTGCTAACAACTCGAATTGCGCTGCCACCAACCACAAGTTTGAATGACTATGCGATTATTCCGCCACCAGAACTACCGCCTTGAGTGCGACCGCTTTTATCATAAGTCATTGATTCTTTGGCTCTTGACTCTAACAAAAGATTGCGAAGATGTTCTAGACGTAATTGGCCTTGTTCTACTGCGGTTTGATTTATTTTGGTGCGAAACTGACATTGGGTAACCATTTCTTTTGCTCGATTAAATAATGCAACAAGTTCTTCATCATCTTTTTGTTCTTGGTTTGTTTTTGCATACAAACTGGCAATTAGCGTATCTTGTTGTTGAACTGAATCGAGCAAGGCTTCTTTGGTTTTGAGTAAATTCATTAGTGATTCAGCGTCTCTGGTGCTGATAAGATTAAGTTCTGATTCAAGAATATGTTGAAGTTCCAATAAGAGATTATGTTGGCTTATTATTTCTTTTTTTAATTCAGACATCGTTTATCTCACAAATAGAAGAGATTTCTATTATGCTGACTTTATGCCTAAGCACCAAATATTTCTGATTCTAATGTTGAAATTTTCAATGCCAACGAATCAGGATTAACTTGATACTCACCTCTTTGGATAGCTTTCTTGAGTATATCAACCTTTTCTTGATTGACCGGCGCACCTTCACCTTTTTTCTGAACTTGGCTAAGTTGTTGCGCAGAAGAGGTTAACGACACTGAGTCATGACGAACATTAGCCGCGGTAATCTTTTGCGCATCTGCTTGTTGCGCGTTACCTTTGTTCAAAGTCTGTTGCTGACTGAGCTTCTGGTTATCTAGCGGTGCTTTTGGGCTACCGTTGATTATGTTGTTAACAGACATGATTGTATCCACCTCCTGAATTTATCTCATTATACATATCGACCAGTCAAAATAATACTTTAGTAAAAAAACAATTTACAGCACCAATAACAAAATTAGATCCATAAAATTAATAATCAAGGTCTTATTTTGATGCTACATATTAATTTCTACTTGACCGGTGCTAGCAACTCGGGCATGTATTTTTTTGTTTGACCGTCTATTTTCTACTTGAATTGTTTCGCCCATTCGGCCGTCTTCTAATGCTATACCACTAGTTTTCACTGACATATTAGTGGTACCTGCAGAAATAGTCACTCTGTCACCTTTGCAAACGTAACATAGGTTTTTAGGATCAACGGGCCTACCCGCTGAGACCCGACGTTTTATTCTGGCACCCACTACATCTTCTATATCGGCGAATGTACTACTTCTTAAACGTTTTTTATTCATATTTACAACATCAAGATTATCAGCGGTTAACAATGCACCCGGACTGACAGCGCTAGAAATAATAACAACAGGTTGGGTCTCGGTCGCTTTTACAACCATAAACATATACCAATTGCTGTTTTGGCATTCAGCTTTAACCGAAACATTCGACTGGCTTAGTGCTTCAGGACTGGAAGAAAATATCAGCGAAGAACTGCATGCTGGTATGTTAACGCGTTTATCAATAGGCATCGCAACCACATCAATCGTTTTGTCAAAATTAGGATTAAGGTCACTAAAGACAAACTCTTCTGCTTGGCTGATCAATTGTTGTTTTATTAAGTTATTTTCATCTGCCGCCGTTATACCTGTATGCACACAAGTAATTATTGCGATGAGTCTAGCTAATGCTTGATAATAGTGTAATTTATTCATATTCACTTATTTTTATATTGTTTAAGTCACATTAACGAAAGCACTAGGCGCCAATATTTAGACGCTGTAATAAAGCATTTTGCGGTTACTGTTACAAAGCCAGTTAATGGTTGCGTTAAGTGTCAATTTGTTGCTGTTTTACGCAAAACATTTTTAATTTAATTGTACTTAAGCAAAAGTAAGCAAAAGTTACGCCGCTTTTAATTTGTATTGGAGACATACATGTCTGAGATCCTTAACTCGGTCAACCAACGAACACAACTGGTTGGTGAAAATAGACTAGAGTTGTTGTTATTTAAACTCAATTCAAGACAACGATTCGGTATCAACGTATTTAAAGTGCGTGAAGTACTAAAGTGCCCAAAATTAACCTCTATGCCTAAATTAAATAGGTTAGTTAGGGGAATTGCGCATATTCGAGGTCAAACTATTTCTGTGATTGATATGAGTTTGGCAGTGGGAGGCAAGCGGATTGAAGACCTGAGCACTGCATTCATTATCATTGCCGAATACAATAGTTCAGTTCAGGGTTTTTTAGTAGGTTCAGTGGAACGTATCATCAGCACTAACTGGAAATCTATTATGCCGCCGCCAAAAGGAAGTGGCAGGGCTAGTTATCTGACTGCAGTCACTCAAATTGAAAATGAGCTGATAGAGATTTTGGACGTAGAAAAAATCTTAAATGAGATATCTCCGGTCAGTACTGATTTAAGCGAAGATGTTGCAAGTAAGATTAAAGTTGAAAACAAACACGAAAAAATCATATTTATTGCTGATGATTCCTCCGTGGCCCGGAATCAGATTAAGCGAGCCCTTTCTTCACTTGGCTTGAAAATTGAATTAGCAAAAAATGGTCTTGAAGCCCTAGAAAGATTGAAAGAAATCGCCGCCGAGACTGGTGACATAACCGATAAAGTGGGTGTGTTGATTTCAGATATTGAAATGCCTGAAATGGACGGCTACACATTAACAGCTGAAATTAGAAGCACACCAGAGCTAAAAGAACTGCATGTTATATTACATACATCACTAAGCGGTGTGTTTAATCAGGCCATGGTTGAAAAAGTGGGTGCTGATGATTTTATTGCTAAGTTCCACCCTGATGAATTAGCTATATCAGTGCAAAAATGGTTCGGAAATGAATAGTCAATGTTTAGAGAATTGTTGACTCAGATAGTCGGTAAAAGTATGTTTATGGGATTGCAAACGTATGTTGTCTGAGAGTTTTAAGTGACGGATAAAGAGTTTGATCAGCATCATTATATCTCTTTTAGTCATTTCCTAGAAAAAGCTTGCGGCATAGTTTTAGGAGATAATAAGCAATATTTAGTGCGCAGTAGGCTGACGCCTATCATCAGGCAGTCTAATTGTGAGTCTATTAATGCCTACATAGACTCTGTGCTCAGGGGCAATCGTCAACATCGAGATGCTGCCATTGAGGCCATGACGACTAATGAGACCCTATGGTTCCGTGATGACTATCCTTTTAAACTGTTAGAAAACCCGATACTTAACCAACTTTCTGATAAAAGAACATCTCTGCGCATATGGAGTGCGGCCTGCTCGTCGGGTCAAGAAGCCTATTCCATTGCCATGACCATTTTGAATGTCAAAAAACATCAGCCACATATCTTTCGAGCTGGTATCGAGATTATTGGAACTGATATTTCACAACAGATGTTACAGCGATGCAGGGCAGCAGAATATGATCAGTTGTCCATTTCTCGTGGTTTGCCCGAACAATTTAAATCAACTTTTTTTGAGCCTGCAGATAATGGCAATCTGAGATTAAAATCACAAGTTAAAGCCTTAGCTAAATTTAGGTCTATCAACTTGTTAGATAGTTATTCCTCTCTTGGTAAGTTCGACATTATTTTTTGTCGTAATGTGCTGATTTATTTTTCCCATGAAGTGAAAAAGCAAATACTGCAAAAGATTGCCGCTTGCCTGCAAGACGACGGCATTTTATTCCTTGGAGCCTCTGAATCTATCTCTGGCTTGACCGATAGGTTTAATATGGTCAGATGTAAACCTGGCCTTTATTATATAAAAAACTAGTATAAACATAAGCTTAGTTATTTATTTCTGTTTTTACCCACCTTTAACGCAGTCCATGGCACAACCTTTGCTGAGGATTGTTACTTAGAGGAGAAATATATGGCTATCAACTTAGATAAATTGATGGGTTTTCATCAAAAAGCAATGCAAGTTCGTACTCAACGGATGGAAATTGTGGCTGGCAATCTAGCTAATGCTAATACTCCGGGATACAAAGCCCGTGACATTGATTTTAAACAAGCCATGAAAAGTGCACAACAATCTAGTGGTCAAAACCTGGTGCGAACTCACGATAATCATATCAAAGGATCCATACAAGGTTCTGGCGAGCTGAAATTCCGTGTATCAGACCAGCCTGATACTGGTGATGGCAATACAGTTGATGTTCAGGTTGAAAGAAACACATTCTTAGACAATGGCTTGCGTTATCAAGCTGGCATGGAGTTTTTGAATGGTAAAATATCTGGTATGAAAAAAGCAATAAAAGGTGGTCAGCAATAATGAGTTTATTTAACGTGATGGACATCGCCAGCACAGGCATGAGCGCTCAAAGTGTGCGCTTAAATACCACCGCCAGTAATGTAGCCAATGCCAATAGTGTTAGTAGCAGTTATGACCAGACTTACAAAGCTCGTCACCCTGTGTTTGCGGCAGAATTAGATCAAGCGTCAGGACAACAAAACCCGGGTTCTAGAGTGAAAGTGTTAGGCGTGGTGGAGAGTGCAAAACCCCTTCAAATTGAATATAGCCCAGGCCATCCAATGGCAGATGATAATGGATATATCTATAAACCTAATGTCAATATTGTAGAAGAAATGGCCAATATGATGTCTGCTTCAAAGGCCTATGAGACAAATGTACAAGTGGCAGATACCACTAAACGAATTTTTAGACGGGTACTAAGACTGGGACAAGGTTCGTAGTCATGTTAAGTGACCACAGACATCATAAATGGCTAGCTGCCTGAACGATTCAGAGGAAAAATTGTGAATACGTTATCAAACGATTTAAATAGTAATCTTTATTGGCAAAGAGATCCTGACGGCAGGATAACGGATGAGGAGCGTGCCAATGCAACCAACGACAATCAGCGTCTGACTCAAGAAGACTTCTTCTCGTTGTTGACAGAGCAACTCGCTAATCAAGACCCTACTAAGCCTGTTGATAATGATCAAATGGTGGCGCAGATGACCAGTTTTACTATGGCTGATGGTATAGAGCAACTTAATACACAGTTTACTGATTTCGCGAGTTCGATGACTTCTAGTCAGGCATTGCAAGCATCTAGTCTGATTGGCCAACAAGTACTATTGCCAACTGGTACTGGTCATATTTCTCAGCAAGGCGACGGCATCAGTGGTGTGGTAATTAGTAATGGAACCACTCAAGGATTAGAGATTACGATTGAAAATCAAGCTGGCGAAATACTCAAGGTTATAAACGCGGGCACGCAAAACTCGGGCAATATAGAATTTAATTGGGATGGCAAGGACTCTGCAGGCAATCAATTGCCGCCTGGCGATTATGTGGTCAAAGCGCAAGGTAAAGTAAACGGTGAAGAACAAACACTCGTTACAGCCATCAACAGGCATGTAGACAGTGTCAGCTTAGCTGGCAGTAGCCAAGGTATTATTCTTAATTTGGATGGCAACATTAGCGTTAAGCTAGACAAAGTCCTTCAAATCGGTGGTTAACAGGAGAAACAACAATGTCTTTTAATATAGCTCTAAGTGGCGTTGCAGCGGCGCAAAAAGACCTAGACACAACGGCAAACAACATTGCTAACGTTAACACGGTTGGTTTTAAAGAATCCCGTACAGAGTTTGGAGATGTCTATGCTCAGTCTTTAATGGCAGGTGGTAAAAGTAAAGTGGGTGATGGTGTGATCACACAAGAAGTGGCGCAACAATTTTCTCAAGGTAGCTTACAATTTACTAATAACTCACTGGATTTAGCCATAACCGGCAATGGTTTTTTTGGCACTGTACCTAACAACACTTCTAGAGACTTTACCTTTACTCGAGCAGGGCAGTTTAAATTAGATTCAGATAATTTTGTGGTGAATTCATCTGGTAACAATTTATTAGGCTTTCCGGTTAATCCAGATGGTAGTTCGTCATCTGTCGCCTTAAGTACCACTATACCTGTGCGTATTCCTGATTCATCGGGTGCCCCTCAGGAAACTACCTCAGTGTCACTAAAAATGAATTTACCTGCTAGTGCAGAACCAGTAAATTTAGAATTATTTAATCCTGACGACCCTAATACATATAATGCGGCCACGTCGGTCACTGTATTTGATACGTTAGGCGAGAGTCATGTAATGACTTACTATTTTATGAAAGATGCGGCAGCGGTTGCCGCTGATCCACCAAGAAACGAATGGGTTGGGGTCACTTATGTTGATAATCAGCCTGTTAATACAGAAGGAACAACTATTGGTAATGTGCCAGTGACAGGAGACAATGTTGTTGGTGAAACATCAGGCAACATTATTGCTGGATATAGGATGCAGTTCAGTAGTGGTGGTGATTTTATAGGTATTCAAGATTCAGATGGGGTTAATGCTTTTAACGGAAATGTTGTCTCTGAACCCTTAGGCGATATAATACTTGTTAACGGTTCAAACCCTAATCAAACTTTATCTACTAATTTTGAACTCGATGTTAATAATGCTACACCGAATGAACCCACTCAATTTGCTTCGGCTTTTGAAGTCACTGCATTAGAGCAAAATGGTGTACCAGTCGGGCGTTTAACCGGTATCGACATTGGTCCAGACGGCCTAGTGAGAGCCACTTATTCAAACGGTACTTCAGAGCCTGTAGTGCGGGTGGCAATGATACGTTTTGCCAATGACCAAGGTTTAACCCAGCAAAGTGGTACCCAGTGGAAACAAAGTGTTTTATCTGGTGAGGCTCTGGCAGGCGAGGCCACAACAGGTACATACGGTGAAATTAATTCATCCGCTTTAGAGCAAGCAAATGTTAACTTAACCACCGAACTTATCGATATGATTATTGCCCAGCGAAATTTTCAGGCCAACTCAAGAGCACTAGAAATTAATAACCAGTTAAATCAAACAATATTGAATATCCGTTAATAACAAATTCATATGTGAAATTTTGTCAGGCTACTTTCGAGTAGCCTTTTTTATGTCTGATTCGGACACAGTTGAAACATATTAGATGGCATCTAACTTGCAGTTATATTAATCAAGACTCAACAAAGTCAAGATTCTGTCATGGATAAATTGCTATATATTGCCGCCAGTGGCGCTAAACAAGACTTACTCGGTGCATCGGTGCGTGCGAATAATCTGGCTAATGCACAAACCACTGGTTTTAAGGCTCAGCTTGAACAAGCTCGTGCCATGCCGGTTTTAGGCGAAGGTTTGCCTACCCGCGTGTTTTCTATGACAGAAAATGCCGCTAATAATTTTGCTAGTGGTGCCATGATCCAAACTGGTCGTGAGCTGGACTTAGCAATACAAGGTGAGGGTTGGTTTTCAGTTCAAGATGCACAAGGTAATGAAGCTTATAGCCGTAATGGTAGTTTTGAATTAGGTCCTAACGGTGAGCTTAAAGATACTCATGGCAACACTATCATTGGTGATTTTGGGCCAGTATTTCTGCCTATTCCCCTATCAAATATCAATATAGCCAATGACGGTACACTTTCAGTTCAACCTCAAGGTGCACCTGCAACCGTGCTGGAAGAAGTGGGCAGACTAAAATTTGTGAACCCAAATGTACGAGATATGGAGCGGGGCTCAGATGGCCTATTTCGATTAAAAAGTGGTGAACAGGCTCAAGAAGATGCCCTGGTCAGTATTCGTACAGGTGTGCTTGAAGGCAGCAATGTTAACCCTGTGGAAGAAATGGTCAACATGATCAGCTTGCAACGACATTATGAAATGCAAATAAAGATGATGAAACAAGCAAAAGATATTGATACCCGTGGTAATCAATTGTTGCGAATTATTTAACGTAGTTGTTGCGCGAATGATGATCACAACCGTTAGCAAACAAGCTAACAACTGAATTTTTAGGAGACAATCTATGCATCCAGCATTGTGGATAAGTAAAACAGGCCTAGATGCCGCTCAAACTGATGTAGCAGTCATATCTAATAACTTGGCTAACGCCAGTACAGTGGGTTTTAAAAAAGACCGTGCAATTTTTGAAGATCTGCTATATCAAAATATTAATCAACCAGGTGGTCGTTCTTCAGCGGATACAGAGTTACCTTCGGGCTTGATGTTAGGAGCTGGTAGTAAAGTAGTAGCGACACAAAAATCGCATACTCAAGGCAATATGCTGACTACTGAAAATTCCTTAGATATGATGATACAAGGCAAAGGTTTTTTCGAAATATTACAACCGGACGGCAGCACTGCCTACACTAGAAATGGTCAATTTACCTTAAATGATCAAGGGCAAATAGTCACACCCGGTGCGGGGTTCTTATTACAACCATCTATTACCGTTCCCGAAAACGCTCAACAACTGACTATTTCTCAAGATGGCGAAGTGTCCGCTTCAGTCAGAGGTCAAGCAGATCCGCAAGTATTAGGACAGATTAATTTATCCGACTTCATCAACCCCACAGGTTTACAGCCATCTGGGCAGAATTTATATGTCGAAACGGCTGTTAGTGGCGCACCTATTCAAGGAGTTCCCGGTTTAGAAGGCATCGGTACTATTGTCCAAGGAGCGCTTGAAACTTCTAATGTGAATGTGACAGAAGAACTTGTCAACTTGATTGAAAGTCAGCGCTTGTACGAGATGAACTCAAAAGTAATCTCAGCCGTTGACTCGATGTTAGGTCAGGTTATTCAACAGCTTTAGTGAGAGTAGAAGAGTGATGAGCCAACCAATATTACTGAAATTATTATATGTATGCCTAGGCATAATGCTGTTAGGTGGTTGTCAATCTACTATTAGCCGTGAACCATTACCCAACGACCCTTTTTATGCGCCAATTATGCCTGAAACGCCACGTCAAAAAGTGATCGAGAACGGTTCTATCTTTCAGCCTGATATGGCCAATAGTATTTATTCGGACGTCAAAGCACGTCGTGTTGGCGATATTATTACTGTCAATCTTCAAGAAAATACCCGAGCAACTAAATCGTCGGGTACTAGCACATCGAAAGAAACAGGGGTTGTGGTCAACCCAATCTTGGGTCTAGGCGGTACTGCGATCAATCTTGGTGGCGAATCTATACAGTTAGGTTTGGATGCAAAGAATGATTTCACAGGTGATGCCTCCGCCAATCAAAGTAACAATTTAACTGGGGCTATTTCAGTAACGGTGGTTAAAGTATTGGCTAATCAAAACTTACTGGTTAGAGGTGAAAAATGGCTGACCTTAAATAATGGTGACGAATACATTCGCTTAACAGGTGTGGTTCGTCCTGATGATGTTAGCCCAACAAATGAAATAGAATCAACCAAGATAGCCAATGCACGCATTCAGTATAGCGGCACAGGCAGTTTTGATAGAGCACAAAAGGAAGGCTGGTTAAGCGGTTTTTTCTCATCTGAATATTGGCCGTTTTAACGTGGAGAATTGTATGAAATCTGTTATTAGCCTGATGACCATTCTTAGTTTGATGTTATCTCCTATGGCTTTTGGACAGCGGATAAAAGACTTAGCCTCTGTTCAAGGAGTGAGAAGTAACCAGTTAGTGGGTTATGGATTGGTTGTTGGATTACCCGGAACAGGTGAGCAAAGCCCGTTTACAGAGCAGAGTTTTCGAACCATGTTATCTAATTTTGGTATTAGTTTAGATAGCAACGTCAAACCCAAAATTAAAAATGTCGCTGCTGTTGCAGTGCATGCTCTATTGCCCCCTTTTATCAAACCAGGACAAACGATAGACGTCACTGTCTCATCCATTGGTGAAGCTGCCAGTTTGCAAGGAGGCACACTTATCCAAACTTTCTTAAAAGGATTAGATGGCAATGTATATGTCATTGCACAAGGTAGTTTAGTGGTGAGCGGCTTTGGCGCAGAAGGCGGTGATGGTTCAAAAATAGTGGTCAACACTCCCACTGTTGGACGTATCGCTAATGGAGGGCTGGTAGAGCGCGCTGTGCCTAGTGGTTTTATGCAAAGCGACTTTTTAACCCTAAATCTAAAATATCCAGACTTCTCAACTGCTAAAATTCTGGCTGATACTATTAATTTGCGTTTAGGAGCAGATCCTGACAACGGTTATGTTATCGCTACTCCTATTGATGCCGCATCTGTCAGAGTAACTGCGCCCAGAGGGGTTGGCGAAAGAGTTGGTTTTCTTGCCACGATAGAAAATTTTGAGTTTACTCCAGCCAGAGCCTCGGCAAAGGTAGTGATTAACAGTCGCACCGGTACCATAGTGATTGGCCAAGATGTGCGGCTCTTACCTGCTGCGATAACGCATGGTGGACTCACAGTAACCATCGCTGAAAATCAAGTTGTTACTCAGCCTAATGCGTTATCTGATGGTGAAACTGTGGTGACGACGCAGTCTATTATTGATGTGAATCTAGATGACACCCGTATGTTCAACTTTAATCCTGGGGTCACGTTAGATGAACTGGTCAGAGCGGTGAATGAAGTAGGCGCTGCACCTGGAGACCTCATGGCTATCTTGGAAGCTTTGCGGGAAGCGGGAGCCTTACAAGGCGACCTAATCGTTATTTAAGTATATCGGGGATACCTTTATGGAACAGTCATTCATCACCAAAAGCCCACTTGAATTATCTAGAAACGCTAATGATATTAAAGGTTTAGATGAGTTACGTCGTGCAGCCCAGAGTGGCGACAGTAAAGCATTAGATGAAGCAGCTAAACAATTTGAAGCAATTTTTGTGCAGATGATGCTCAAGTCTATGCGTAAAGCGCAAGATGTGATGGCTGATAAAGACAGCCCATTTAACTCAGAGCAAGTTAAATTCTATCGAGATATGCACGATACACAAATAGCCAGTGACTTAGCCAGTAATGGCTCCATAGGTTTAGCTGATATCATTGTGCGTCAACTAGGTAAAACTGGTGATGGGTATATGCCTGCTGGTGCCTTGCGTAATGATGGTAATCTTTCTAGCATCAATCGTAATACTATCGCCAGTTCACAACAAGCCCAAGATCAAGTGTTGGTTAATCAACCGATAAAAACTTTCCAATCTTTTAAAACCGCGGCTTTTGATGATGCGCAGTCTTTTATCGAACAACTTTATCCAAGTGCTCAGGTAGCAGCCGAACAACTTGGTATTGATCCCAAAGCATTACTGGCTCAAGCCGCTATTGAAACGGGTTGGGGGCAGCACATGATCCACAATACATCTGGGCAAAATTCGCATAATTTGTTTGGTATCAAAGCAGACCGTCGTTGGCAAGGTGATAGGGCGATGGTAGACACGATTGAGTTTGAACAAGGTATAGCCGCTACAAAAAAAGCGCCTTTTAGAGTGTATGATTCTTTCGCTGACTCGATGCAAGATTATGTGGGTTTTGTAAAACAAAATTCACGATATGAAGCCGCAGTCAAACATAGCAAATCGCCACTTGACTACTTTTCTGAACTGCAAAAAGCGGGTTATGCTACTGATCCTGATTATGCGAAGAAAGTTATTACTGTGTTTGAAGGCGAACAATTAAAAAGCTATTCAGCCGCGTTATTGAACACCTCAGATGCTGTGGGTAATATAGAATGATTACTAGCAGCAACAGAACAGTAGATTTATTCTCCATTGCAAAAAGTGGTGTAGATGCCAGTAATAAGCTGTTAAATACAACGGCTCATAATATTTCTAATGTGAACACCGAAGGTTTTGTCCGTGAGCGGACCACATTCGATAGTCAGCTATCCGGCGGTGTGGGGCGATCAACCACAGAAAGAGTGATCAATGTTTTTGCGCAAAATCAATTGCGCCGTGATACGACCTTACAAAGCGAACATGAAAATTTTTATACTAAAACGTCTACTATAGATAATATATTTGCTGGTGAAGCCAATAGTATTTCTGCCAGTATGAGCCGCTTTTTTGGTTCGCTACAAACGGCTAATAATGACCCAACAAATATTTCTAGTAGACAATTGGTGCTGAGTGAAGCTAAGTCTTTAGTTGGGCAAATTGGCACGGTTTCGGGATTTTTACGAGACAAAGAAGAAGAGCTTAATATTGAAGTTAGCGCCAATATCAACAAATTAAATTCAATCGTTCGAACCATTACAGACCTAAATGATTCTATACGTGTTAGTCAAGCCAACAATCGATATGACGAACCGGGTACATTAAAAAATCAACGTGACAATGCCGTTTTAGAATTGGCTAGTTTAGTGTCTATCGATGTCCGTCAAAGTGGTAAAAATGATGGTTCGGTGATGGTGAACTTAAGCTCTGGCGAGTCACTAGTATTAGAGGATGGTTCATTTAACGTTTTTGAAGTTAACAGCGATGCGGACTTAAATTATAAATCATTACAACTTACCAGCAATAGCGGCAAACCTACGACCTTAAATATTCGGGAAACGAAGTTAGGTGGTGCTTTGGGTGGATTATTTAGATATCGAGATGAAGTACTCGAAACTAGTCGCCGAGAACTTGGGCAAATAGCGGTAGCTTTAACTGAATCTTTAAATACTCAAAATCGCCAAGGTATGGATTTAGACCAACAACTGGGTGCTAATATTTTCTTGTTACCTGAGTTTGTGGGATTAAGTTATCCAGATAATACTACCCCTAATAGCTCTGTCTTTGGGCGAATTACTGAGGGTGCAGGAAGCGAAGTAAGCAGTGCTGATTATGCAGTGACAATTAATAATGTAGTTGCAGGTGTGCCGCCCACATTAGATATTACTGTGGCAGCCTTGAATATAGACGGTTCACCAGTAAAGGATATAAATGGTAACCCTGTTACCCAAAATTACTTTGCTGTAGATGCACAGTCAGATACTTTCACGTCGGTTATTGGTGGCATTGATCTTGAGTTTGCAAATGGTGTAGGTTATGCCGCAGGCGACCAGTTTTTACTACAACCCACTAAAAATATTGCCGAACGTATTGAAGTGGCTATGAAAAGGCCTGAAGATTTAGCGTTTGCCTCGCCCATACGTGTGGATGCAAACATTAATAACTTAGGTGATGCACAGTCGCTTTCTAGTAACGTTACTAACATATTTATTGATAATACCTTCGCCAACAGCCGCGCCTCCGCATTTGATGATGCGGGCGGCATACATGGACCTGGTAATTCAGCTTCTGGCGCAGGAGGTGCGGGTGCGCCTGCAAAGATTCTATTTACAGCCACTGATGAGTATCAAGTATTAGACAGTGCTGGCACGGTTATTACAGTTGTATCGGGTACGTCTGATTTAAATAACCTACTAGCCCAAGCTAAAAATGTGGGATCTGGGCCACCTTGGCCTGCTGCATTTAGTGCTTTAGATGACTATCCTGGCTTCGACTTGTCTTTGCAAGGTATGCCCAAGGCCGGTGATAGTTTTGCCATTGGTTACAACACCGATGGTTTAAATGATAACCGTAATGGGTTAGAGATGGCCGACTTACAAAATAAAGACCTTATGCAGGTTAATAACTCGGGGTCAGGTCAGGGCATCAGTTTTCATGAAGCTTATGGGAATGTTGTTAGTGATATTGGTCAAAAAACATCTAGCGCGGACATATCCTTACAAGCTGCTGATGCCCTTAAATCTCAATCAAAGAATTGGTTTGAATCGTTTTCTGGCGTGAGTTTAGACGAAGAAGCTGCTAATTTGGTGAAATTCCAACAATCATACTCAGCGGCAGCAAGATTATTGGCAACAGCACAAGAGCTGTTTAATACTATTCTTGGGATTACTCGGTAGAGGAAAAACTAGGTAAATTATGCGCATATCGACAGGACAATTATACGATCGTAGTATTCAATCAGTGTTAGACAGTCAAGCTAATTTGTCTGATATTCAGCAGCAGCTGTCATCAGGCAAAAAATTGTTACGACCATCAGATGACCCTGTAGGCGCAGCACAAGCTATACGATTGACTGAAGAAATCGAACAGATAAACCAGTATAAAAAGAACAGTAATTTGCTGATCAATAGCCTAGAGCAAGAAGAAACAGTGCTTAAAAGTGTGAATACAGGCATAGATCGCGCACGAGTATTAATGCTGCAGTCAGGAAATGGCATAGTTGGAAGCGATGAAAGAAAAGCGATTGCGACTGAAATTAGTCAAATTAAAGATCAATTGTTTGGTCTGATGAACAGCCGGAATCCAGCAGGAGAGTATATTTTCGCAGGGTATCAGTCTTCCTCTCCTGCATTTGGTTTTAACCCCAGTGCAGCAGGAAATAAGTACAGTTTTGAGGGCGATGGTGGCGAAAATAAAATTCAAATTTCAGACACTATAAAACAACAAATGAATAATTCAGGTCTTGATGTATTTGAAAATGTGTTGTCTCGGTTAACCTCTTCAATTAGTGGTTCTGTGGGTGCAACCGATGTTTCGTTAAATGTGCAGCAGCAAAGCGCTTTTGATAAGTTTCACAAAGCAAATTTTAATGCAATTACACCCGTTAATAATCATTTTCAAATTAGTATCTTGTCGTCCAGTCAGGCACAAATAACCAATCTAGGTTCGGGCGCTGTGTTAGATACCGTAGACTTTTCAAGTGGTAGTGCATTTTTGTACAAAGGCTTAGAGATCAATATTACAGGCGCCCCAGGTGATACAGTCAATTTTCAATTAGAGTCCCCACAGAAAAAAAACATTGCTGAAACACTGAATAATTTTGTGAATGCATTAAATAATGAAAATATAGCGGATAGTGATTTTGATCGTGCTCTATCAGATGTGCTTGCCGGAGTGGATAACTCAATGACCAGTATCGCCAATGCTGTTTCGAAATTAGGCGCTAGAAGAAATATTACTGACTCTGTATTTGCGTCCAATTTAGACTTAGAAATATCAAACAAGACGGCGCGTTCAAAGATACAAGAAGTGGATTATGCTGAAGCTGTATCTGAGTTGAGCCGCCAAGAAACAGCCTTACAAGCCGCGCAAGCAACTTTTTCTCGTGTAACAGGCACTTCATTATTTGATTTTATTTAGGATTGATCTTACATAAATTGATTGCTTGTATTAAGTGCTGAATTGTTCTCGGTTAAGCTTATCAAGAGTTAAATGTTTTTAGCTAAATAACGAGTGGGCATTAATTTGCGCTAAATATACGCAACTTTTATTATCTTCATGGGATGAATAATAACTGACATAGAGCATGCCTTCTTTGAGCACAAAGCCCGGATAACTGTTGTCTCCAGATGAAGGCAAAATTAATAGCTCTTGTAAATCACCATTCAACAAATTCATCTTCAGTAACCCAGTTACAAATTGTTCATGTTTGACAATTCTACCTGCTAACAATGCAACGTTTTTATCTAAGCGCATCATAACTGGTCCACCGATATAACGTCCTAAATCTATCCAAGTCCATTTTTTATACGGAAATACACTGTGACCCAACTGTGCTGTGTAACTGTCGGCATCTCTTCTTACTATTGCAAATGCGTTATCATGATCAAAAATAAGGTCACTTTCATTTGGGTAGCCTTTTTTATGCTGTTTTAAACTTAGCGCAAAAGGTTGAATAAGGTGAAAGTTGCTTCTAGGGTTGCCTGAATATAGGTGGATCGCATTTTGTTTTCTATTATAAGCAAACCCATAAGCTTCATCTTTATGCCATCTTACTCGCCATAACCACCATCCTCTATCAGCAAACTCTTTGTCTGCGGACCAACTATGCCCTGTTTGTGATAACCAGGTTAAGTTTCGAGAACCTATTGTTTGATTATTGATGGAAGTTTGCCTTGCATAAGCTATTAGTAGAATGTCCCCATCTGGCGTGATGGATATTTTCGGATCTCTTAAATCTGTTTTTGGTATAGCAATTCGACTTGAGTATAAAACATTGCCTTTTGTATCTAAGGTCAGAATGCAGATACTTCCATCTGCGCTGATATGATTTTCAGCTTCTCTGTAACAGCAAATTAATTGTTGGTTAAACTCACATAAATCTACAAATGCATTGTGATCCGCCTTATTACCAACCTTTTTCAACCAGTTAATTTGCATCATTTAAATTTCTTTATCTAATTTAACCTATTGAAACTCATATAAAAACTAAATGCAAAGACGGCAAAATGTTGCCGTTTATTAAGAAAAAGGCAAATTATGTTAAAGGGAACTTCAAAAGGGTCGATACAGTTTTTGAGAGAGCCAGTAGTAATGATTTTTAATATACAAAATTGTTACTCTATTAGTGTTATTTAACCAGCCGAATTACTAGTCGGTCGCCAGCATAGTCTGGACTGAGAGTGTAGGAGAAAAACCATGGGTTTATTCGTAAATACCAATGTATCATCGTTGAACGCGCAGCGTAACTTGTTCGATTCATCGCAGTCTTTAAGTACATCTTTTGAACGTCTATCATCAGGTTTCCGTATTAACCGTGCGGCTGACGATGCTGCTGGCCTGCAGATAACTGACAGACTAACAACACAAATACAGGGCCTTAACCAAGCAGCTCGTAATGCCAATGATGCTATTTCTTTGACACAAACAGCTGAAGGTGCGTTAGGCGAAGTAACCACAGCGCTGCAACGTATCCGTACGCTTGCAGTGCAATCACAAAACGGTATCAACTCATCTGCAGATCGCACAGCTCTGCAGAAAGAAGTAACCGCTCTTCAAAATGAAATAAGCCGTATTTCTGCTGACACACAGTTTGGTAATTTAGATATTTTAAGCGGTGGTTTTTCGTCTAAGTTCTTAATTGGCGCTAATGCCGGTCAGACCATATCTGTTAATTTATCTAGGACAGACGGTTATGGAGCTAAAGGTCTTGGTGTAGATGCTACTGATATTTCTACTGCAGATGGTGCTTCGGGTGCACTTACTTCTGTCACTGCAGCTATATCTGCAGTAGGTGGTGTGCGTTCTGACTTAGGTGCCTTGCAAAACCGTTTTCAATCAACTATACGAAACCTTGCAAATATTTCTGAAAACGTATCTGGCGCAAGAAGCCAGATTAGAGATACTGACTTTGCCTCTGAAACTGCGGAATTAACTCGAAATCAGATTATTCAGCAGGCAAGTTTGACTGTATTAAGTCAAGCAAATCAGCGTCCACAAGCGGCTCTATCTTTACTAGGTTAA
>JBNMPD010000038.1:0-19036 GCA_051276225.1 Flavobacteriales bacterium | reverse complement strand
AAGCGCTTGTAGTTCCCTTTTTTTATTATTGGAATATAATACAGCATTAACAAATATTTACAACTTGTTTACAATTCAAATATAAAAAAGTGAACTTTTTATAAAATATTAAAATGTAACTAATAACAAATTTGTTGTAAGTTACAAAAAAACTTAATTAATGAAGACCTGCAACGTAACTGGATATCACTTCAATATCTTTATCAGTCAATCTTTTTGCTACGTCAGCCATCATGCCATTCAAAGAATTGTGTCTTTCACCAGAACGGAAAGATTTAAGTTGAGTGGCGATATAAGTTGAATGCTGACCACTTATATCAGGAAAACCTGACAAGCTAGTCCCATTACCTTTTGGTCCATGACAAGCGATACATGCAGTAATACCACGTTCTAAGTCTCCTCCAACATAAAGTCTGTTACCTTGCTCTACATTGTCTTCAGAAGTTTCACCGGGTGTGGCTTCTTGGCTTGAAAAATATGCTGACAAATCAAGAATGTCTTGCTCTGATAATGCAGCTGACATGCCATTCATAATTGCATTATTTCGACCTTCTTTACCGCCTGTTTGACTGGCTAATTTAAATTCTGTTAGCTGTTTAGCTAAATATTTTGCATGTTGCCCAGAAAGTTTAGGGTTCATAGGTATTGCGCTATTTCCATCAACACCATGACATGCGCCACAAGTAACAGATTTAGCCTTACCGTTTTCAACACTTCCTTTTGCTATGACACTCGCATTAAAACTCAAAAACAAACAGACTAGCAGACCTATATTTTTCATCTTTATCTCATTAAGCATTGGTTAGCTGACTACTCTTTAAATATTGAAGTCGTATTTTACACATATACACCGCCAGTAAAATAGAATCATCAACTAACTTATCATTTATCTAATTTTAAAGAGCACATTAATTCCTCTTTTCCCTGATATAATATCAAAATATAAAGAAATATAAGTTTTGCAGCTTTTTAGGAGTTGATGTGAGTCATTATAGTCAAGCAAAGTTTAGTATCAGTGCCCCTGATATTACGCATTTAGGACCCGATGAAGGTATTGAAATCGCCTTTTCTGGTCGTTCAAATGCGGGGAAATCGAGCGCGTTAAACAAATTAACTCGGCAGAAGGGGTTGGCTAGAACAAGTAAAACACCGGGACGGACACAATTAATTAATGTGTTTCAATTAGACGAGCAACGAAGATTAATAGATTTGCCGGGGTATGGGTATGCGAAAGTGCCAATAGCCATAAAAAAGAAATGGCAAAGATCTTTAGGAGAATATCTACAAAAAAGGCAGAGCATTAAAGGTCTCGTAGTATTAATGGACATTCGTCATCCCTTTAAAGATTTGGACCAAGACTTAATTCATTGGGCCGTAGCAGCAGATTTACCTGTACTTGCACTATTAACTAAAGCTGACAAATTTAAATCTGGCAAGCGTAAAAATCAGCTAATGATAGCACGAGAAGCGGCACTAGCATTTTGTGGGGACGTAACGGTTGATGTTTTTTCTTCACTGAGTGGTCTTGGGTTGGAAAATCTAGAGCATAAATTGGATAGTTGGTATGGTTATGAAAAAAAGACTGACCAACGTGCAAAAGAAACTTTATAAATTTACATGTCAAGATCGTGAAAACGTGTGTATTTATGGATGTGGATTACACTAATTTAAAACGCTTGTTTTACGTGTGATAATCTAGGCAAGCAAAACCCATTAAAGAATGTTTCGAAAACACATACACACAAAGTTAAAACAAAAAGTTCAAAATGTATTTATATTATTTATAAATACATTCACTTGATATTTACTATTAACTCAACAGAAATAATGCCCTAACAAAGAACCATATTTACTTTGATGTTCGGACGCACCAGAACAACAGGCAATATTAATGTGCTTCATCCCAATTTTCCCCAACACCTGCTTCAACGATGAGGGGCACATCAAGCTGCACAGCATGCTCCATTAATGAAATAATTTTGTTTTGATACTCACTTAATTTATGTTGTTTAATTTCAAAAACCAGTTCGTCATGTACTTGCATGATCATACGAACATCGTCAACAGGCAGAGTTTCAATCCACTGATCAACTGCTAACATAGCTTTTTTTATGATATCTGCCGCGGTACCTTGCATGGGCGCATTTATTGCTGCGCGTTCTGCGCCTTTTCTACGTAAACCATTAGAGGCATTGATTTCAGGCAAATATAAGCGCCTACCAAAAACGGTTGAAACATAACCCTTTTCTTTGGCAATTTGCCGCGTGTTTTCCATATAAGTTAATACAGATGGATAACGTTCAAAATACAGATCCATAAATTTCTGAGCATCATGACGAGATATATTTAGTTGTTTGGATAAGCCAAATGCAGACATTCCGTAGATTAGACCAAAGTTAATAGCCTTAGCATTTCTCCGTTGTTCAATGCTTACTTCTCCAACTGGAGTATCAAACACTTCCGAAGCTGTTGCTGTATGAATATCTTGGCCGTTTGCGAAGGCTTTCAATAAACCTTTGTCGCCTGATAAATGCGCCATTATTCTTAATTCAATTTGTGAATAATCTGCAGCAACAATTTTATAGCCTGTTCTCGCAATAAACGCCTGTCTAACACGTCGTCCTTCATCAGTTCTAATAGGAATATTTTGTAGATTGGGATCTGTAGAAGATAATCGCCCTGTGGCCGTAATTGCTTGATGATAGGAAGTATGAACTCGGCCTGTACGAGCATTGATCATTTTGGGTAATTTATCTGTGTAAGTATTTTTTAGCTTACTCAAACCTCTATATTCCATCAATAGTTTAGGTAGAGGATAGTTGATAGCTAACTCTTGTAAAACTTCCTCAGCAGTTGATGGTGCACCTTTGGGCGTTTTTTTCAGGACAGGTAAATCCATTTTTTTGTAGAGGATTTCCTGTAGTTGTTTTGGCGAACCCAAATTAAATTCTTCACCAGCGAGTTCATGCACTTCCTTTTCTAATTCCAGAATACGTACTGCCAAGTCTTGGCTTTGTTGAGCAAGTTTTTGACTATCTATAAGCACACCAAATTGTTCCATTTTTGCTAAAACAGGCGATAGAGGCAGCTCTATTTCCTTGAATACATTCACTAAGTCAATATTTTCACTTAATTTTTTCCAAAGAACGTTGTGTAAACGAAGCGTTATATCAGCATCTTCGGCTGCATAAGGAGCTGCTTTATCTAGCGGAATCTGATTAAAAGTGATTTGTTTAGCGCCTTTACCAGCGATATCTTCAAAGTGAATCGTGGTTTGCCCAAGGTACACGTCCGCCAAACTATTCATATCGTGGCGTGTGGCAACACTATTCAGCACATAAGACTCGAGCATTGTATCGTATGCAATGCCTTGTAAATTGATATCATAGTTAGCCAACACATTTTTATCGTACTTAAGATGTTGTCCAACTTTTTTGATCTCGGGATTTTCTAATAGTGGTTTAAGTAACGCTAATACCTGTGTTCGGTCAAGTTGCTCTGGAGCATCCAAATAATCATGAGCAACAGGAAGATAAGCAGCTTCCCCAGCTGTTATAGAAAATGATACGCCCACCAATTCTGCCTCCATATAATTCAAACTGGTTGTTTCAGTGTCAAACGCAAACAAATCGGCGGTCTTGAGTTTGTCTAACCAGATGTCAAAATCGGCTTGAGTTAAGATAGTATGGTAATCACCAGTTGCAGATATTGGTTCGTTTGTCTGATTTGGTGCAGCACTTTGGGCAATAGAAGTTTGATTTACCTTTTGTTGGGTTTGAGTTAGTAAACGTTTCAACTCAAACTGATTACTCAAAGCAATTAATTTATCAAAATCTATTTCAGTTGGTTTAATGTCTTGTACATTTTCAGGTAGCTCTACATCTAATTTGATTGTGGCTAATTCGTAAGATAAAGGTAGATGACCGAGTGCATTGCGTAAATGCTCACCGACTTTCCCTTTTACTTTGTCGGCATTGGCCATGACTTGTTCAAGTGTGCCGTGTTCGGCTAACCACTTCGCAGCTGTTTTAGGGCCACACTTATCAACACCTGGAATATTGTCAACCTTGTCACCCATCAAGGCTAAGTAGTCAATAATTTGATTTGGCTTTACTGCAAACTTTTCTTCTACTCCTGCTTCGTCCATTTCAACATTGGTCATGGTATTAATTAATCTGACATGGGGTGTAACAAGCTGTGCCATATCTTTGTCACCGGTAGAAATGACGGTTTCAATTCCAAGTTTAGACGCTTGATTAGCGAGTGTACCAATCACGTCATCGGCTTCGACCCCTGCAATGACCAATAAAGGAAGACCCATTGCTTCGATAATTTCATGTAGCGGTGCAATTTGTGTTCTTAGGTCGTCTGGCATCGGCGGGCGATTAGCTTTGTATTCAGCATACATATCATTGCGAAACGTTTTCCCTTTTGCATCAAACACCACCACTATATTTCCGCTTGGGTAATCTTTCTGTAAGCTTTTTATCATGTTCAACACACCAGTAATTGCACCTGTAGGTTGTCCATAAGAAGTAGATAATGCTTGCAAATAGGGTACGTGGTAAGCCCGAAATAAATAAGATGAACCATCCACAAGTACTAGAGGGTTTGAGAGTGCTTCTGATTCAGATGCCATAATAGGAGTCCATATTCATTTTAGAAAATTGAAAATAAAGAGAATGTCATAAAGTGTAGGAAATTATCAATAATCCAAAGAGAAATCTGTGGATAACTATGTAGATAATGTATTAAATAATTAATTTATAAACAGATAATATTGTGGATAAATAGTAAAAACTCTTTAATAAACATGGTTTTATTAAGAGCATATTAATCTCACAAAGAAACCTCATACGACATTATTTTTGTGGATAAAGTTTAAAAGGTAACTTACGTAAATTCAAACAATGATAGAAGATACACGCATGTTGGGCGCTATAGAAGAACATTTTTGAATTATTTTCAGTTATATCTAGAGTTAAATTACAATAAAAAATTCTAAGCCTTGATTTATCTATTCTGTAGGGTTGTTCCTTTGAAAATATAACAAAAATCGTGCAAAGTTAAAGTATGTAGTACTGACAAACTTAATTGCACACTTTTGTTTTTAGTAAATAGAAGTTGATGTTCACTTTTGTTGAAAATATTTTCGGCGGCACCGATCTTTCTGTTATCTTATTGGGTGAAATATTGTGAACATAGAAGCGTGTAATAACGCATATTACCGCATAGTAACGCATGTCTACTTTTTTGAATTAGACTTTAAGTTTGGTGTCTAGCAAACAATAATTACAAGAAAATAATTAATCCAATGATTTACCCAAAATTAAGTTCCTTATCTTCAAACTTGCCAGTTTTGTTACTTGGCAGTAACGTTTTGGGACAAAAATAAGCCATGCAATACCGAACCATTATTCGAATTCTAGGGCTTCTTGTCGCTTTATTCAGTGCCACTATGATCCCTCCAGTCATTGTGTCTGTCATATATGAAGATGGCAGCGGTTTGCCATTTTTATTAGCATTTCTTCTATGCTTAATTACAGGTTTAATCATTTGGTATCCCAATAGAAGTTTTAAATATGACTTAAGAGCCAAGGAGGGATTTCTAATTGTTGTGTTGTTTTGGACAGTTTTGGCAAGTTTTGGCGCATTACCATTTTTGTTGCTAGAACAGCCTCAGATGTCTACGACAGATGCGTTTTTTGAGGCTTTCTCTGGCCTAACAACAACGGGTGCAACCGTTATTGAAGGTATCGATTATTTACCAAAAGCAATTCAGTTTTACCGGCAGCAATTACAATGGTTGGGTGGAATGGGGATCATTGTTCTCGCTGTGGCAATATTACCCATATTAGGCGTAGGTGGAATGCAATTATACAGGGCAGAAACACCAGGCCCTGTCAAAGACTCTAAGATGACACCTAGAATAGCTGATACTGCAAAACACCTTTGGTATATATATCTATCACTTACTATTGTATGTGCGTTAGCGTTTTGGGTAGTGGGAATGAATTGGTTTGATGCCATTTGTCATGCTTTTTCTACCATTGCCATTGGTGGATTTAGTAACTATGACGACAGTTTAGGGCATTTTAATAGCGTCGGTGTGAATATAGTTTGTGTGGTGTTTTTATGGATTGCGGCACTCAACTTTGCTCTCCATTACGCGGCAGCTAGCGGCCGTTCTTTAAAAGGATATTTTTACGACCCAGAGTTAAAAGCTTTTTTTGTGATTCAAATCAGTTTGGTGTTGATTTGTTTTGTTGTGTTAATTCAATTTAGTTGGTTTGCTGATGCTGGAATAGCTTTTGACCAAGCCCTGATCCAATCTGTTTCTATTAGTACAACAGCAGGTTTCACCACTACAGACTTCTCTAATTGGCCCTCTTTTTTACCTATTATGTTGATTTTCTCTAGCTTTATTGGTGGATGTGCAGGTTCGACCGGAGGTGGTTTAAAGGTTATTCGTGTGTTTTTGCTCTATTTACAAGGCAAAAGAGAAGTTGATCGTTTAATCCATCCAAAAGCTGTTTATTCGGTAAAATTAGGTGAAAGGGCATTACCAGATAGAGTGGTTGAAGCCGTTTGGGGATTCTTTTCAGCCTATGCGATGATATTTGTTATTATTATGGTGGGTCTAATCGCTACAGGGATGGACGATGTGACCGCTTTTAGCGCTACTTCAGCAACACTTAATAACTTAGGCCCTGGTCTGGGAGATGTCGCTGCTACTTACGCAGACGTATCTGATAGCGGTAAATGGTTGTTAATAATTGCGATGCTTTTTGGACGATTAGAAGTGTTTTCATTATTAGTGTTATTTTCACCCACTTTTTGGCGCAGCTAAAAGAAGCCGTCGGATTGTCGGTTGTTAAAGTTTAGTTGAGTACTTACTAATTGCATTGGCGACACACGTGTCACCACTTTTCAGTTCTATTGAATCTTGTATGCATTGCCTCTTCTTCTTGCATGTTCATATAATTACTCCAAACGGATAATCGAATGTGATAAGGGAAACGGTTGCTTCTCTTCGCTATCGACACATTTCTATTATTACCAATTATTGTGTCGTCACCTGAGCTTGTTAGATAATTATCCTGCGTGAGTTATCGCATCTGCCGCTAGATAAATATGTAGACAGTTCAAACTCCGCTGGTTTAGAACTCAACTCTTCAAAACAACATCAATAATTAATGCCCATTCCGTGAGCCCAGAACCATTTGATAAGCCTGTTGCTACGCCAGCATATCCACTATTAGTCGAACTAGCTGCCATTACCAATACCCTCAGCTGTACCTGTAATCATACCTGAGTAACAACCAACAGACCCATACTCCACTTCACAAAAAAGCATGTTGTCACCCTTAGTTCATATTTGGCTTTGTTAGGTTCAAAACAATAACCTGCCCTGATTTTATAAGAAGGTTTAGTATTTCAATTTCTTCATCACTGATATTATTACGTGAAAGGTATACTGTTTTGTTTGCTGACAAGGGTAGTTTCAAGTCTGGTGCGGTTACAACCCAGACTATCCCATAATATGGTTTTGCATATTTAATATCGTTAAAATAGTAAGATTTCATGAGACTTGTGAGCAGACTGATAAAAGCTGACCACAATCACCAGAGTGGGCACTTGATTGAATTTAAACACATCTCCCATTTTAATTTTCTATTCGGGATGTGTTGCGGATATGTAATTACAATTCAATAGTTAACAATTTTACTGGGTTCTAATGTTCCAAGCCCTAGCACTTTTTTATATTGTAAGGTTTCGATTTTTTACAATACCAGTCCAGTTTTTAGAAAACGTGAATACTTGCCTAGTTTTAGTTTTTTTGTTTGAGTAATAGACGATCCGAAGTGGTTGAAGAATGAGTATCGATAATTATCCAAAAAAGAAAGCACTGGGCTGGAATAATTTTTCTACGTGACTAACAAATTTCTTATCTACCAGGAAAAGAATAACGTGGTCGTTGGCTTCAATTTTTGTGTCACCATGGGCAATTATCACTTCGTCACTTCTCACGATGGCACCTATGGTGGTTCCTGGTGGAAGTTTTATCTCGCGTATTTCACGACCCACTACCTTGGATGTGCTTCGGTCTCCATGGGCGATGGCTTCAATGGCCTCTGCAGCCCCTCTTCTAAGTGAGTAAACGTTGACAATATCTCCTCGTCTTATATGTGTAAGCAGTGCTGATATGGTGGCCTGTTGCGGTGAGAAGGCAATATCAATTTCGCCACCTTGAACTAAATCTACATAGGCTCCGCGTTGTATCAGTACCATCGCTTTTTTAGCGCCAAGCCGTTTAGCTAACATAGCTGACATAATATTGGCTTCGTCATCATTGGTGACGGCAATAAAAGCGTCAACTTGTTCGACATTTTCTTCAGTTAATAATTCATGATCTGATGCATCACCAGCAAAAACAATGGTTTTGTCTAAATGTGCAGAGAGATATTTGGCTCTTTGAGGGTCGTACTCAATTAATTTTACGTTGTGATTGTGTTCAAGTAATTTTGCTAATCCAGCACCAATTAATCCGCCTCCTGCAATCATGATCCGTTTGTAACTTGACTCTAGCTTCTGCAGTTCACTCATGACTGCACGAATATGTTTTGTGGCTGCGATGAAAAACACTTCGTCATCAGCCTCAATAATAGTTGTTCCGAGTGGACGAATAGGCTTGCCCCTTCGGTAAATAGCGGCCACACGAGTTTCTACATTAGGGATATGTTCTTTGAGGGTAGAAAGTGCATGCCCTACCAATAACCCACCATAATAAGCTTTTACTGCTACTAAGCTGGCTTTGCCATCAGCAAACTCAACAACCTGCAATGCACCTGGGTAATCAATTAAGCGTTTTATTGCATTGGTAACTAACTGTTCAGGAGCAATAAGGTGATCGACGGGCACATCTTGGTGTTTAAACAGTTGTTCTTGATAAATAATGTACTGTTCAGAGCGAACGCGAGCGATTTTAGTCGGTGTCTTAAATAAACTATAAGCAACCTGACATGCCATCATGTTGCTTTCATCACTGTTTGTGACCGCAATCAGCATGTCGGCATCTTCTGCTCCTGCTTTTTTTAGTACATCTGGATGCGAGCCCATACCGGCTACAACTTGTAAATCTAATCTGTCTTGTAAATGCCTTAGAGTATCTGGGTCGGAATCGATAACAGTAATTTCATTCTTTTCACCGACCAAATTTTCAGCTAAAGTAGCGCCAACTTGGCCTGCACCAAGGATAATTATCTTCATGAATGGATTTTAAACCTTGTCATTATTAATAAGATTTTAACAGTCTGGCATAATAGAAACCATCCATTTGGTGATTTCCTGGCAAAATTTGTTTGCCAGGTTTATCCACAGAGTCGTTATCAAAAGTATCATCTAAAAACGCATTAGTGGTACGAGATAAAAAATCTTGTATTTGTAAATGGTTTTCTTCAGGCAAAACAGAACATGTTGCGTAAAGTAAGGTACCACCTGGTTTAATTAGAGGCCATATGGCATCTAATATTTGCTTTTGCAAACTAACCAGCACATCAATATCTTTGGCCTTACGAAGCCATTTTATGTCAGGGTGTCGACGAATAATACCAGTAGCTGAGCAGGGTGCATCAAGCAGTACACGATCAAAAACCTGCCCGTCAAACCATTTTTCAGGTGTACTGGCGTCACCTATTACAATATTAGCATGGTGTCCTAACCTGATTAAGTTTTCTTCTATTTTTGTCGCGCGCTTTGTATCTATTTCTAAAGCAATCATTTTAGCTATATTCGGTTGAAATTCGATTATATGACACGTCTTACCACCTGGTGCAGCACAGCAATCTAAAATAGTCTCACCTTGTTCGGGTTTAAGGTAGTAAGCTGCAAGTTGAGCCGCTCCATCTTGAACAGCAAACCAACCCGACTCGAAACCAGGTAAACTGGTTATGTCATGACCCTTAGATAATATTAAAGCTGCTGGATGACCGGGTGAATGACTAAATTCTATACCCGCTTCTTGTAACGCTTCCACATAATGTGCATGGGAAATTTTACGCGTATTAACTCTCAGCCAAATGGGTGCCTTAAGCTGCATATTAGCGAGTAATTCAATAAAATCATTTTGATACCCTGCTTCAAGTTTTTTGTATAACCACTTAGGTAAGCCTGAGGCTACTTGTTCACTTGGTGCTTCTTGCTTAGATATTTCTTCCCTAATAAATGTTCGCAAGATGGCATTAACTAAACCTTTCATGGCTAAGGTATTGAGTGGCTGACAAGCAGCAACTGTTTCAGATACAGCTGCATGTTGGCTAACCCGACTAAAGGCTAATTGATAAAAACCTAACATGATCAGATGTTCTACAACTTTGAAGCGGTTTTTCAATGGTTTATCGAGTAGCTGCCTAAGCCAAAATTGCAAAATAGGTAAATTACGTAAAACACCATAGACCATTTCCTGAAGCCAAGCTTTGTCTTGTTCTTTATGAGGTAGTTGAGCAAGAGGTAAACACTCTCTCGCGGATTGGCCTTCTTCTAATATTTGATGTAACACCTTAGCGGCATCAGCACGAAGGTTGAGATAGTGTATTTTTGATTTAGCCTTCATAAAAAAAATTCATATAAGCGATTCACCTACTACAAACCAGTCAGCTCTACCATTTAACACATCAGCAGCTAACATTGACTTTTTACCGGGAAGTTGCAGCTTAGTCAGCAACAAAGATTCATTACCTGTTGCGACTAAAATACCTTGTTTCTCAGCTCTAATAATCTGCCCTGCCGGAATATCAGGTGTTTCAGTTTGGACCACTTCAGACGAATATACTTTTATATTAAAGTTGTTAAGAGTAAAAAAAGCAACTGGCCATGGATTAAAAGCACGAATGTTCCTTTCCAGTTGTTTAGCAGCTAAACTCCAGTCAATTTGAGCTTCCTCTTTTGAGAGTTTTTTTGCATAACTGGCTAACTTATTATCTTGAATTTCTGGTTGTAATTCAGTGAGTGTATTTAGGGTTTTAATCAGTGCCCTAGGGCCAATTTCTGCCAGTTTTTGATACACACTAGCGCTAGTATCTTCTTTGCTAATAGCGAGTGTATGCTTTGATAACATAGCGCCTGTATCTAATCCCTCATCCATTTGCATAATAGTCACACCAGTTTCAGCGTCTCCTGCCCATATTGAACGCTGGATAGGCGCTGCACCTCGCCACTTAGGCAACAAGGAACCATGCACATTGAGACAACCTAATGTTGGTGTATCCAATATAGATCTGGGTAGGATTAAGCCATAAGCGACCACTATCATGATATCAGCTTGCAGTTCAGCTAAGGCAAGTTGTGCTTCCACTGTTTTTAAAGACTGAGGTTGATAAATTGGAATGGTGTGCTTAACAGCTAATTGTTTTACTTCACTAGCTTGTAGTTTTTTACCTCGGCCAGCTGGGCGATCTGGCTGGCTGTATACTGCAATAACATCATGTTCAGAGTCTATCAGTGCTTGTAAATGCAACGCGGCAAACTCAGGGGTACCAGCAAAGACTATTCTTAATGGTTTATTCAATTTTACTTTAGCCTCTTGTCGCAAGTCGGGCTTCTTTTTCTAACTTGCTTTTAATTCTCTGGCGTTTAAGCGGGGATAAATAATCCACAAATAATATGCCTTTTAGATGATCTAATTCATGTTGAATACAAATAGCCATTAAACCATCTGCATCTAAAGTAAAAGGTTCACCTGTTTTATCAAAAGCGGTCACCGTCACTTTTTCAGCTCTTTCGACCTGTGCATAATTGTTAGGTACGGATAAACAACCTTCTTCGCTGATCGTTTTACCTTCTTTATGAGTGATTTCAGGATTAATAAAAACCATAGGCGTATCTTGATTTTCTGATACGTCCATCACCACCAGCCGTTTATGAATGTTGACTTGTGTTGCTGCTAATCCAATACCTTTTTCGTCACGCATAGTGTCGAACATATCACTAATTACTGCGGTAATAGATTGATCAACCTCAACGATTTTTTTTGCTACTGTGCGCAACCTTTTATCAGGAAAACGCAATACATCTAATATTGCCATTGTATTATTCAACTATAATGAGTCTTAGACTCAGAATTAAAAAAACAACAGTAACGTTACACTTAGCTGTGAGAGTTACTATTGTGTATGTATTATTTAATATACGATCAAATAGAATAGGTTATTTAATACGCTTCAACCTACGCTATTCTAGCGCAGATCGATCCAAAACATAATAGTCACTGCATCAAGGTGTATATAAGAATGATGAGCAAAAAAATTATTGGGTTGCTGATACTGTTGACGCTGATGCCACTTCATGGTCTCGCAGATAGCATTTTAGTGAAAAACACAGCTCCTGGAGTTTATGTAGTAAAAAAAGGTGATACCTTGTGGGATATATCCAATATGTACCTGGATAAGCCTTGGCTATGGCCCCAGTTATGGCGAACCAACATACATATTACTAATCCTCATCTTATCTATCCAGGTGATAAGTTGCGGTTGGTTAAAAATGAAAAAGGTGAAACTGTTCTTGAGGTAGTAAGAGAGTCAGTAAAGCTTGAAATAAAACTTTCTCCGGAGGGGACTAAATCGTTTAAGACCCCGGAACCAATACCTGCTTTGCCATGGTCAGTTATCAAACCCTATATTGAAAATGAGATGATTATGTCGCAACAAGCCTATGACCGTTATCCATATGTTCTGGGTGATCAAGATGGAACCGTACGTTATGCAACCGATAGCTTAGTGCTTGGAAAGGCATCTCGTCGTAGTAAAAAAGACTTGAATATTGTTAGAAAGCAAAATGAATTGTACGACATGGATGGTAATTTTATCGGTTTGCAAATTCGCCATTTAGCCAAAGCTAAATTAGTGGATGCCGATATAGGAAAACAAAAACTGATTAAAATATTGCAGGCGAAACTAGAAGTTAAACGAGGCGATAAAATTGTTCCAGTCGTTAAAAATGAGCCAGATGAAATTTTGCTTGTGGCTGCAGAAAGACAAACTGGTTATATTATTAACGATTTAGAACAACATAACTTGTTGGGTAGATACAATGTGGTTGTGCTGGATCTCGGTGCTGACCAAGTATCTGCTGGAACAATAATGGGCATATATCGCCAGGGACCTAGAATAATTGACGGCAAACAGCCAAAGTATGAAGGTGAATCTAACATAATCCGCAGCGCTTTTAATAGAGGTGATGAAATTACTCAACCTGCATTAAAAGTGGGTGAGGTGGTTGTATTCAAAACATTTGATACAGCAAGTTATGCGCTTATTACTAAATCAGCTAGAGTCATAAAAAGAGGGATGATAGTCGCTAAGCCGTAGTTTCGGATGGGGTTAACTATTCAGGAAGAAAAATATGCAACAGGATGTTGATTTAAGTAGTAATAAAATTAGCGAGCTAGAAAATTGGTTGAAGTTAGCTCAGATACCCAATTTTTCAGTTGTTAGTTTGAAAAAATTAAAGCAAAAGTTCGGTATTGGTTTGCCTGAATTATTCGTTATATCAAAAGCTTCACTTCAGGAAATAGGGTTTAATAATAAGCAGATCGAAATAGTTTTGCATCCTAATATCGATGTTATTAATTCGAGTTTACAATGGCTGAGTTCCACTAGTAACCGTTTCTTATTGTATTTCGATCATCCTAGTTACCCAGACTTATTGAAACAGATTTCCAGTCCGCCTCCACTAATATATGGTTACGGCGATCCTAAAAATTTAAATAACTATCAAATCGCCATAGTGGGAAGTAGGACCCCAAGTCCACAGGGCAAAGAAAACGCCAAATTTTTTGCTAGCCGTTTAAGTGAATGTGGTTGGACAATTACCAGCGGCTTAGCGCTTGGTATTGATGGATTATCTCACCAAGGTGCAATATTAGGTGGTTTTACTACAATCGCGGTATTGGGGACAGCCATTGATAAAATGTATCCTCGGCGCCATATACACTTAGCGGAGCAGATTTTGCTCAATAACGGTGTGATTATCTCTGAGTTTGCACCTAATACACTTGGACGATCAGAATATTTTCCAAGACGAAATCGCATTATTAGTGGCTTGTCTGTTGGCACTCTTATTGTCGAAGCGGCAATAAGAAGTGGTTCGTTAATCACCGCAAGATGTGCTTTAGAGCAAAACAGAGAAGTATTTGCGTTACCGGGAAGTATCCACAACCCTATGTCTGCAGGTTGCCATCATTTGATTCAACAAGGAGCAAAGTTGGTGACATGTGTAGAAGATATTAATGAAGAGTTTCAACATCTGATTTTACCTACATTAGTTAGCAAAGAAGATAAATTAGAAAAAAAAATGTCACAAAGCTTGGCATCAGACAAATTGTTAGATAGTGTAGATTTCGAAGTTACGCCTCTAGATATAGTGGCCCAGCGCAGCGGCATAGAAGTAGCAGATGTAATGTCACAATTATTAGAATATGAATTACGCGGTAAAGTGACTGCTGTCCCTGGCGGTTACATTAAATTGGGGAAAAAATAACATGTTCGATATCCTCATGTATTTATTTGAAAACTTTATTCATAATGAAACTGAGATACGAGTCGATCAGGACGAGTTGACTGATGAACTAGTAAGAGCTGGTTTTCATCATGACGAAATATATAAAGCGTTGTCTTGGTTAGAAAAACTTGCAGCGTTGCAAGACACCGACATTAAACCTTATCTAGCTAAAGGGCCTGCTTCTTTTGTTACTCGTGTATACACACAAGATGAAGAAATGCGCTTAGATGTTGAGTGTCGTGGTTTTCTGATGTTTCTCGAACAAATCAATGTTCTTGATTCTTCCACCCGAGAAATGGTGATTGATCGAGTGATGGAGATTGATTCTAAAGAGTTCTGCCTAGAGGATATGAAATGGGTTGTGCTAATGGTGCTGTTTAATGTACCAGGAAAAGAAAATGCTTATGCTCAAATGGAAGATTTGTTGTTCGAAGAGCCAGAAGGGCCGCTTCATTAATTTTTTTTGAATATTTGCAAAAAGAGTGTTCTATTAAATGTCTAAAATTGATCATTCTCTTTTCTCAACTACCGCGTCAGATCAAGCCTTCGGTCTCTGTCCAAAATGCAACGCCAAGTTAAACGTCAGACGAGGCAAGTCGGGTGCTTTTATTGGCTGTAGTCATTTTCCAGAATGTGATTTTTCAAAACCATTACATGAATACGAAAATGCTGAGATCAAAACTATTGAAGGTTCTGCTTGTCCATCATGTCAATCAACGTTAGTTATTAAGAAGGGGCGCTTTGGTTTGTTTATTGGCTGTAGCGATTTTCCTGAATGTGATTATATTGAGTCGAACTCCAACAGTGAAGATACACAATTAACCTGCCCCTTGTGTAAAAAAGGGCATATGACTAAGCGTTCAAATAAGTTTGGCAAGACATTTTATGCATGTAATAATTATCCAAAATGTAAATATTTATTGAACTTGCCGCCTGTTGACTACCCATGCCCAGAATGTCGTTGGCCACTTATGCAACAAAAGAAAGGCAGCAATGAAGTTGAACTGCTATGCCCACAAAAAAAATGCCAATGTAAAATCACTAAACCCAATGACACACTATAACGTTGTTCTTAGTATTGTGCTTTTGAGTTACATACTTGGGTTAAACTAGTTAAAAACTGACTTATTTAAGATTACATGAAACGCCTATCAACAATTGAAGACTCAGTGTTTATTATGCAAACTTTGCAACAAGGAGAGTTGATTGCTTACCCAACTGAAGCAGTGTATGGACTTGGATGTGATCCAGATAATGAAGTTGCTGTGCATAAAATATTGGCTTTGAAAAAACGTCCTGTTGATAAAGGTCTGATTTTAGTAGCTAAAACTTATTCGCAATTATTACCCTATGTTGATGATGAAAAGATCCCTGTGCATATGCGCACTGAAATATTTTCTAGTTGGCCAGGCCCAGTGACTTGGTTATTACCCGCTGCTAAACAATCCCCTAAGTGGGTGACGGGTGACAGTGATTTAATTGCGGTACGGGTAAGCCAACACCTTGTTGTAAGTCAATTATGTGCGTTATTTGGTAAGCCTTTGATATCCACCAGTGCTAATGTTACTGGGACAAAACCTGCCACAAATACTCAACAATTATATCAACAATTCGATAAAACCTTATTACTAGTTGACGGTGTTTTAGGTGGGGCAAATAAACCTAGCCAGATCCGTCATGGAGTTTCTGGTCAAACCATAAGAGATAATTAGTTAGATGACATTCGATTCAGTGCCAGATATAGAAAAAGTTAAACAGTATTTACTCAAGCTACAAGACGTTATTTCCCAAACTTTAGAGCTGGTCGACGGGAAAGGAAACTTTGTAGAAGACAATTGGCAGCGTGAGCTTGGTGGAGGTGGCCGAACACGTGTGTTGACAGGCGGTAAATTTATTGAACAAGCCGGAGTTAATTTCTCTCATGTTTTTGGTGGGAAGCTACCTGAATCTGCCACCGCTGCTAGGCCTGAATTAGCGGGTAGAAGTTTTCAAGCCGTTGGTGTGTCTCTGGTTATTCATCCTCATAACCCTTTTGTGCCAACAACACATGCCAATGTACGTTTTTTTATTGCAGAAAAACCTGGTGAAGATCCTGTTTGGTGGTTTGGAGGCGGATTTGATCTCACTCCTTTTTACCCATTTCATGAAGATGTAGTGCATTGGCATACCGTTGCCAACAAACTTTGCCAACCTTTTGGTGACAACGTATATCCAGAATATAAAAAGTGGTGTGATGATTATTTTTATTTAAAACATCGAGATGAAACGCGTGGAGTAGGCGGCCTATTTTTTGATGATTTAAATAAACAGGGATTTGAAACAAGTTTTAAGTTTATGCAGGCAGTCGGCAATGGATTTTTAGACGCTTATGTACCCATTGTGGAAAAAAGAAAAGATATTCCTTTTAATCAAAAAGAGCGTGATTTTCAACTATACAGACGAGGGCGCTACGTAGAATTTAATCTGGTGCACGATAGAGGTACTTTATTTGGATTACAATCAGGTGGACGAACCGAGTCAATATTGATGTCTATGCCACCACTTGTTCGATGGGAATATAGCTACAAGCCAGAGCCAGAAAGTAAAGAAGCAGATTTATATGCCAATTATCTTCATCCAAGAGAATGGTTATCGTGAGTAAATATACGGTATTTGGGAACCCTATTGCACAGAGTAAGTCACCTTCGATTCACCATATGTTTGCCGAACAAGCCGGCTTAACAATCGAATACAATCGTACGCTTGCAACCAAAGAAAACTTTATAGCAACCCTGACAGATTTTTTTCTTGATGAAAACGCAAAAGGTTGCAATGTCACTTCTCCTTTTAAGGAGCAAGTGACAAGGTGGGTTAATGATTTGTCTGCAGGTGCAAAACTTGCTGGGGCTGTCAATACAGTCATTAAAAAAGAAGATGGTACTTTTTTAGGTGATACCACAGATGGTAAGGGTCTAGTTCAAGATCTCCTACGTTTAAATGTGCAAGTAAAAGGCGCTCGTATATTAATGTTAGGTGCTGGTGGTGCTGCTAGAGGAGCAATACAATCTATATTGGCTTTGGAGCCAACATTACTGATGGTGGCTAATCGCACAGCGGAAAAAGCTCAGCAGTTAGCTTCATTATTACCCCAAAATAATTTTACTGGCATAGGCCTTGACCACTTGAATACAGTTCAGCAACCTTTTGACCTTATTATCAATTCTACATCTGCTAGTTTGACCGGGGAGTTACCTTCTATACCAGACTCTGCAGTTAGCAGTTGTGCTAATGTTTACGATATGAGTTATGCCGACAAACCCACAGTATTTATTCAACATGCGCAAAAGTTAGGGGTATTAAACACTTTTGATGGATTAGGCATGTTAGTCGGACAAGCTGCAGAAAGTTTTTACTTGTGGACTGGTTATCGACCTGATGTATTGCCTGTTATACATAAATTAAGAAGTAGTCTATGAATCAAACTGTTCAAGTTTTAGATGGTTTTACTTATATAAGTGCAAAGGAAGCAATTAAAGTAGATATTATGTTTGCCGGCCAAATTTTGATTTGTTATATCTATGGTTTAGATAAAGAAGAGTTAACTGAGCTTTATAATAACAAGCAGTTTGAAATAGAAGAAATAATTGAACGAGAACTTGAACAAGATAAATTAAATTCAGACGGTGAAATATGGCTCACCGCTGAAGACGTTTATGGATTTTGAATTTATTATAAGGTCAATCTAATTAGATTCTTCAATGTATTCATCTTTAAGTTTTATGTAGTTTAACGCCGACTGCTTTAAAAATGATACTTCGCTTTCTTTTAATGGTCTCGCTTGTTGTGCAGGGTTGCCTTTATACAAATAACCACTTTTAAGTACTTTATTTGGTGGCACTAATGTTCCTGCTCCAATAAACACATCATCTTCGACAATTGCACCATCCATGATAATTGCACCCATTCCAACTAGTATCCTGTTTCCTAAAGTACAGCCATGTAACATACATTTATGACCTACTGTCACATCTGAACCGATGACAAGAGGAAAACCACTGGGATTTGCTTCACTTGTTCGAGATACATGTAGTACGCTTCCATCTTGTATATTGGTTCTAGCACCAATCCTTATATAATTAACATCACCTCTTGCAGCTACAAGCGGCCAAATACTGACATGCTCAGCACATTCAACGTCTCCTACTAATACTGATGATGCATCCACATAACAATGCTCTGCTAATTTAGGAGATTTACTCTTATAAGTTCGAATGGACATATTTGTTCCTAATTAAAGTTGATGTGCTACATCATATCAAAAAGAAGTGACACCTTATTGCCTGAAATAGTTAATTAAACGTGCATCTAGTTTGCTTTTTAAGCACTTAAACACTAATTCCACATTAGGGCTTGCATAGGAATGTGTTCTCTCTATAATGCGCCCTCGCTTCAAGGGAGACCACTTAGGTCACTCGCAACACAACAGGTTAATCCTCAGTGT
>JBNMPD010000037.1:0-19042 GCA_051276225.1 Flavobacteriales bacterium | reverse complement strand
AATGACTTCAAGTGTTCCAGTAAATTTGCTATTTCATGGTCAAGTTGCCCGAAGCCTTGCTATCAACAATGCCACCACAATCAACATCGAACCGATGGCGAGCCGAACAAGATCTTCTGAAGTTCCTCCGTTGGCTTCACCAAAAATAAATAATGAGGCAAACATCGCCATTGGCACAACAGCATTGTTAGATGCTGCAAGCACACCCACACTCGTTTGAGTTGCGCCTTTGTTCCAGAAAAAGAAACCAAGCCCCGATGCAACCACCCCAAGATAAAGCAAGACGAGCCATTGCGCAGGTGTTGCACTAATAGGAATGGGCGGCTGCTGAGAAATTAGCAGTGTAGCAATGCTGGTAAAGACAGCAGCCCCTAGGTATAAAAAGCCAAACACGGCGCCATGGCTAATGTGTGGCCTAGCTCGCTTCCAATCACGGTAATACACTTGCCCAAAAGCAAAAGCCATATTGGATATTTGCATAAGGCCAAACCCTAGCCAAATATCGTTTGAGTCTATAGTGCCCATTTTTATAACCGCGGCACCAAACACGGAGAACATTGTGGCCAGCAAGTACCAAGGGGTAAAACAGCGCTGGCGGAGATCGTTAATAATAACGATATAGAGTGGCGTAAGCACGCTAAATAATGCGACCAGATGTGATGGCAGAAAACGAAAGGCGGAAAGGTAACAAATGTACATAACGCCGAACTGGATTGCACCAATAAGCGTGAGTTGCCATTTTTCCTGCCAGCTAGTTTGACGTAGTTTTAGAAATGGAAGAAAAACTAACAACGCAAGTAGCAGCCGAGTATCGGCTATTTGAAGAGGGTCGATACCTTTGAGCGTGGTACCAATAAGACCAAAAGAAAAAGCCCAGATAAACGTAGTGATCACTAAATAGACCATTTAAAAACCTCTAATCATTAATTTTAATTTAAATGTATTGTTCAGATGCCACTGCATCACTCAAACTATGAATAAGTCATACCTATTAAAGTCATTCAGCCCAATTATTAGCTCGCCTTTTAGCTCAACTTTTAGCTCAGTTCTCAGCTTCACTATTAACCCAATTTTCAGTTTATTTCTTGGATGCTCACTGTGTGTTCAAAATGACTAAACAACATACTGAGCACTTTGATTTAAAGAAAAGGGCAGCATTAACATTTTACCAGTTATAAGTAATAGTCACTGTGTATTGTTCTCCCCTTCCGGGTGTGCCTGGGATCTCTTCAAAAGACTCATCCCAAAGATTGTCTGCAGCAAAAATGATATCTAGACCTTGAAACTGTGAAGGAGAGATCTTTAACGTAAGGTGTGTGAATACAGCATCGTCACCGCTACTTCGCAGAATATTGTCTTGCTGTTTACGCCACTCGTTGTCGACACGGATTTCAATGATATCGCTAGGGTGCCAGATGGCACCAAGCGTTAGGCGGTGGCCTGGATAATTCAATGCATAAAAGCTGGCATCGATATCTATGGCGCCATAGTCTTCAGATTTATCGAGGAAGGTGTAGCCGGTGATGATTTCTGCGTTTGCTAGACGAGTGGTTACAAGAAGTTCCCAACCCAAGGTTTCGATATCCACTGGATTGGCAGAACGAGCCGATGTCGAACTCAAACTATAGGTCCAGTCAGTTAAATTATTATCCTTACGATAAAAAATAGCAGAATCAAGGTTCCAGGTTAATCCATCTAATGCAAAACCTAATTCCAGGTTTTTAGTCTTTTCTCGCTCAAGACTATTATTACTTCTGAACAACCCACTGGTGTTATTGCCACCGATAGCGGTATAACCTGCCACTTGGCTTGCTTCTGCATAGGATAGATAGACAGTCTGGAAGGAGTCGTCACTGTTGAATGAGTTCCAAGTCATGTCACCAATCAATGAAACGTCTGAATCATCTCGATTAGTATTATCAAAAGCAGCCCCTAAACGGAAAGTGAGTTGTTGCTCATCTTTTAAACTCATTTGGTATTCAGGTAATACACTGGCCTTATAATAACGACGAGACGTAAAGTTATTTTCAAGCGAAGTGGATTCGATGGAGTCTTCAATAAATTGTGCCGAATAATTCAGTGCAAACAATTTTGTTTGCACATGGCGACCAGACAACGCTAATGACTTAACCTCAGTTTCATGAAAGGCCTGAAATATTTCTGGGTTCTCACGAGAAAAAACATAATGGTCGTTGTGACGGCGGGTGTAAGCAGAGATTTCAAATATACTATCTGACGCATAATACTGTTTATGATTTAACATCAATAGTTGCGTTTTAAGGTCTTCCGTTTCATTGACATTAAATGGCGTATACATGTTTGGCCAGCCAAAGAACTTATCTTGGGAGCCAAAAAATAAATCAGTCTGTGATGATGCTCCTACGAGTTGAACGCGAGCAGAGGTTCGTTTGAAATCGTGATCGCCATTGTCGATAGTGCCGTCACTTTCAGAGAAGGAGTGTTCACCTTCAAAGCCGAGAACCCAATCCTTTGCAGCGTCAACTGGCATAGTGATACCAGTGTGAACTCTGTGTAGATTAAAGTTGTTATTACCTGCGCCAATCGAAACACTACCTGCAGTTTTAATCGGTTTCCAGTCGAAAGAAACGGTACCCACAGAACTATTTACACCGTAAAGGGCATTATCTGCGCCAGTCAGTATATAAGCTTCACTTAACATTTCCGGAGCAATGGGGATTTCTGAAAAATAATGGCCAGTCTGAGGGTCGAGTAACGTCGCACTTCCCACCCTAAATCCTGTATTTTCAAAAATGCCACCCCGGATCGTTACATCGGCTTGAGCCTCAGCCATATTTCGCGACTGTAAATCAACACGCGGATCATATTCTAGGTTTGAAACTAACGAAACGAAGGTTCCAACGGGCTCTTTATTGGCAGTCGTAGAGCCTTTAACTATAATTTTTTCAATATTACTCTTTGCTTCATTAGCATCATCGGATGCTGCTGAAAAAGTCACTATACTGCATAACAAGGCAAGCAAAGTAGTTTGTTTAACGCTGATCATTTTAATGTTCTCTTTTAGGCAATTTGCTCAATCGGTAGAAGAAGAGCGATTAATTAGCACTCTTCATCGATTCTAGCTAACTGGGAAGTAATTCCTTTGACTGCGGCCATGGGGGACGGTTTAAAAAGGCTGGAACAACCAAACGTACTTATCGTTAGATAATATATGGGACGGTTGATATGTAATAATCACCATTGTATATTAACGTGGGAAACAATACACATGATAACTATTCGTAATTATCATGTGTATTGTTTCCCAGCAACATTAAACAGCTTCTATTTTGCAACTGCTGAAAATATAAGTGGAGTGAGAACTACTTTGCTCTCACTGCTAAAGATACACATTATGAATTGGTACTTGCCAAAAATTAATGGAGCAGCCCTTAAACCTTAATACTTCTTCAGACACGCTAAACATGACAACAAAGCAACATAATAAGAATACAAACACCCACCTAGAAGTCATTTATTTTGCAGGCGGTTGCCTTTGGGGGGTGCAAGAGTTTATGAAGCATTTGCCTGGTGTAGCCACAACGGAAGCTGGCCGAGCCAATGGTTTAACCGATTCAACCAAAAGTAGTTATGATGGTTTTGCAGAGTGCGTAAAAGTGACCTTCTACACAAACGCAGTCAGTGTTAATAAACTTCTAGGCTACTTTTTTGAAATCATTGACCCCTACAGCATCAACATACAGGGGCAGGATGTTGGGAAAAAATACCGAACAGGCATATATAGTCAACAGAATAAACACCTAAAAATTGCCATTCAGTATATTGCAAGCCGTGACGACGCTGATAAGGTTGCCGTAGAGATATTGCACCTTTTCAACTACGTGAAAAGCGATGAAGAACATCAACAAAGATTGACCCGCTTTCCAAATGATTATTGTCATATTCCTCAGAAAGTGCTGCATAAATACAAGTCAGATTAATTTTGTGCCCGTAACCAGAAGTAACCGAACCACCTTAAGAAATGTAGCAATACATAAACACAATAAATATATGAGTGATCCGCTAACCTTTTGTAAGCAAAAGGCATGTGTTTGATTGTTGCTAAAACCTCGGCTGCTGGCCCTGATAGGATTCAGTGTTTATACCTACAACATTTTATAATGTCAGCGATGGTGCCAAGCACTTTAGTAAAATCTTATGTGTTGAATCTAGGCATATAAAAACCAATAATTTATGTTTTATCATTTTGGCTTAATAAAACAAAGGGGCAGGTATGGTCCTTTTTGGCCTGTTGATTGCCTAATATTTTTTGAGCGTTTGGTAAATAGAGAATAGATGTTTATACGTGCAAGTAAAAAACTACTGCGGTAGCTTTGTTTAAAAAAACAAGTCGTTATTTGAACTTAAACATAGATATCCAAATGTTTGGGTCCACTAGGCTTTTTGTGCTCGGATTCGTCACTGTCTTTATCAACTTGATCACACTCAGGGTTTTGCTCATTTTGCTGTTGTTGCTTCTTTCTGGCGTCCTTCTCCTCACCTTTCAGTTCCTTTTCTTCATCACTTAAAGGGCGTAACAGTTCTTGCCTGTCAATTTTTGCAACTTTTTGACTATCATGAACAATAGGCACTTTACCCTCTCGGGGTAATATTGAAAATAAAAGGTCAGTAGTCATAATTTCTCCCTGTTTAATAAAAGTTAGTTATCAATTATTTTGACAACTTTGTTCATAAAACATTCAATCACGTGATTGTAGACTAACATAGTTGATTTAATTGTAAGAAAGTGACAATTTTCACCTGAAATAATGTTGCATTAATCAAGTCGATTGCATAATGTATGCGCCATCAGAACGCAGTGGTATTGAGAATCAAAAACCATGAACATTACCTTGAGAGCAGTCGTCCATCATCATATAGCTTAGCCTTTCAGGTATTTGCTGGAAGGTCTATTGATCCCTTCTAGCGGCGCAGACATACTCTAAACCCTCGGAAGTCATCTTTCGGGGGTTTTTGTTTTGGGTCGCTCTTTTAGGCGGGCAGAGCCACTAATAAACTGCAAGTTAAGAAACAAATTTTTAATAGGATCAGAATAAACATGATTGATAACAACAGATTACGTATTGCCGTTCAAAAATCAGGAAGATTAAGTGATGACAGCATCTCTTTATTAAGAGCCATTGGCATTAAATTGCAAATTCGCGACCGGTTGTTGATTGCTCATTCTACTAACCAGCCTATAGATTTGTTATTGGTACGTGACGACGACATCCCCGGTTTAGTGATGGACGGTGTGGTTGATTTGGGCTTTATTGGCCAAAACGAAGTGGAAGAGAAGATGCTTGAGCGCCAAGCAGCAGGCAAAAAATCTGAATATATCGAGCTTAGACGATTAGATTACGGCGGTTGCCGCTTATCTATTGCCGTTCCTAATGAGATGGATTACCAAGGATTACAATCATTACAAGGAAAAAAGGTTGCCACAACTTATCCTTTTTTATTAGAGCGCTTTTTCGAAGAAAAAGACATTAATGCCAGCACAGTCATGTTAACTGGTTCTGTTGAAGTAGCACCTCGTGCTGGTTTAGCAGATGCAATTTGTGACTTGGTATCCACTGGTGCCACGCTTGAAGCCAATGGTTTACAAGAAGCGGATGAAATATTTAGATCTAAAGCGGTATTCATTCAGCGAGGCGGAGAAATGTCAGAAGCCAAACAGGCACTTATTAGCATGATGCTGCCACGTATGGACGGTATAACCCAAGCCAAAGAAAGCAAGTACATCATGTTACATGCGCCCAAGGCTTATTTAGAACAAGTGAAAAGTTTATTACCAGGTTCTGAAACCCCTACCGTTTTACCACTTGCTGGTAGCGATAAAACAGTGGCTATTCACGTCGTGAGTCCTGAAACCCTGTTTTGGGAAACGATGGAAAAACTCAAAGCATTGGGTTGTAGTTCGATCTTGGTGATGCCAATTGAAAAGATGATGTCTTAAGGCAAAGTCAAAATTAGTAAGAGGCTAAATAATCATGCAAATATGGGCACAACTTAACCCAACTGAACAAGCTAAATTACTTAGCAGGCCTGCCCTTGCCGATAGTCAAGCGTTGAGCAATACGGTAACTGACATTATTGAGCAGGTTAAACAGCAAGGCGATAAAGCCCTATTGGCTTTTACTGAGCGTTTTGATGGCGTAAAGTTACAGAGTCTGCGGTTTAATGATGAATCACTCAGCAGCTTTGCTGGCCAGATAAAACCTGAAGTTAAATGGGCAATCGATCAAGCCTATGCCAACATAAAAGCCTTCCATCAAGCCCAGTACCCCGAAGATGTTGTCGTTGAGACTACTCCCGGCGTGGTTTGTGAACTTAAACATGCGCCTTTAGCATCTGTTGGTTTATATATTCCCGGTGGAACAGCTCCACTGCCTTCAACAGTATTAATGTTGGGCGCTACCGCTCAGGTTGCGGGTTGTGCTAGAAAAGTTATTTGCACACCACCCAATAAAAAAGGCAAAGTTGCGATTGAAATTCTTTATGCAGCCAGTCTATGTGGCATCGACGAAATTTATCTTGTCGGCGGAGCACAAGCGATTGCAGCTTTAGCATTGGGTACTGAAAGCATTATCAAAGTCGACAAGATTTTTGGCCCTGGCAATAGTTATGTCACCGAGGCCAAACAACAGGTCAGCCTTATACCAGCAGGTCCTGCGATTGACATGCCAGCAGGTCCGTCTGAGGTATTAGTGATTGCTGATGAGCATGCTAACCCAGTATTTGTTGCAGCTGATTTATTGTCGCAAGCTGAGCATGGTACTGATTCTCAGGCTGTATTGGTGTCAAACAGCAACGACTTAATTAAAGCAGTTAAACATCAGGTTACGCTTCAACTGGCGACATTAAGCCGTCAAACTATCGCTGAAAAAGCGGTACAACACAGTCGTTATATTTTGACTGACACCATAGAACAAGCTTATAAAGTCAGTAATGCCTATGCGCCAGAACACCTTATTGTGCAAGTTGAAAATGCTCGAGATAGCTTGGATAAGTTAACCAACGCAGGTTCAATATTTGTGGGTCAGTGGTCGCCTGAATCTGCTGGAGATTATGCCAGTGGCACCAACCATGTGTTACCCACTTATGGTTATGCGCGAAATTATTCTAGCTTAGGCTTGGCCGATTTTATGCGACGCTACACAGTTCAAGAGCTGAGTTACCAAGGCTTGAAAAATATTGGTAATGCGATTATGGATCTAGCTGATGCAGAAGGTTTGGATGCCCATCGGCAAGCTGTTGCAATTAGATTAAGCCCTGAATACTTACAAAGCGAAAATTCATGAGTGATTTAGTGGGTAAGTTAATCTGCGAAAATCTTAAAGCATTAAAACCTTATGAGTCAGCCAGGCGCATTTTTGCTGGCGGCGATAGCGACAGCGAAACTTGGCTAAATGCCAATGAGTCACCTTTTGTTAATGATTTTAGTGTCGAGACGGAGCACTTTAACCGTTACCCAGATTGCCAACCTCAAAGCGTATTAGTACCTTATGCAAAATATGCAGGTGTGCAAGCCAACCAGATATTGATAAGTCGCGGTGCCGACGAAGGCATTGAATTACTGATCCGCACCTTTTGCACACCAGGCAAAGACAGTATCTTAATTTGTCCACCCACTTATGGTATGTATGCTATCAGTGCTGAAACGTGTAATGTGGGCATTGAGAGAGTACCGCTAAATGCTGACTTTTCTTTAGACTTGCCTGCTATTGAAGCTTACCAAGGTTCAGTGAATTTAGTGTTTATTTGTTCACCCAATAACCCAACAGGTACTTCTATTGACAAAGCCCAGCTTAAACAAGTTTTAGAGCACTTTGCCGACACAGCCCTAGTTGTGGTCGACGAAGCATATATTGAGTTTGATGCCAACAACACATGGTCAACTGAATTAGCGACGTATCCTAACTTAGTAATATTACGCACTTTATCCAAAGCGTTTGCATTAGCAGGATTGCGCTGCGGCTTCACTATAGCTAATAGTGACGTAATACACAGTATTTTGAAGGTGATTGCACCCTACCCTGTGCCAGAGCCTGTAGCACAAATCGCAGCCCAAGCACTCAGCCCAGAAGGGCTCAAACAAATGTCCGAACAAGTTGTGTACTTACAACAGCAAAAACGATGGGTTAAACAACAATTAAGTCAATTACCTGATCTAGAATTAGTCGGTGATGATAAAGCTAATTTCATATTGTTTCGTCACCCACAAAAACAAGCGTTAATGGACTTTTTAGTAAAGAATTCAGTACTCATTCGTGATCAATCTAAACAAGTGAGCTTAGATAATTGCCTGCGTATAACGCTTGGCACCCAACAACAAAATGAAAAATTGCTAGCATTAATGGCACTCTTTTTTATACAGCAGGGAGAATTAGCATGAGCCAGCAACCTATTCTTTTTATCGATCGTGACGGTACTTTAGTTGAAGAGCCTGCCATCGATAAACAACTTGATAACTTAGAAAAGTTAGTCTTTGAACCACAAGTTCTGCCTGTGTTGCTTAAGTTACAACAAAATGGTTTCCGACTAGTGATGGTGTCAAACCAAGATGGCTTGGGAACAGATAGTTTTCCGGAAGCCGATTTCGACTTAGCTCATAATAAGATGATGGAATTTTTCACTGGTCAAGGTGTGATTTTTGACGACGTGTTGATTTGTCCTCACTTTGAAAGCGACAACTGTGCTTGCCGCAAACCCAAACTAGGTTTAGTGAAAGACTATTTGCAGCAAGGCAAAATTGACTTTACTCGCTCGTTTGTGATTGGCGACCGCGATACCGATATTCAGCTAGCTGAAAACATGGGCATTGTAGGTATAAAGTACCATCGTGACACTTATAACTGGCAGGCGATTGAAAAACAATTATTGGCCTCTACTCGTGTTGCTCACGTAGTTCGTAAAACATCTGAAACCAATATCAATGTCACAGTAGATTTAGACTCAAGTGCCAAATCAACTATTCACACAGGCTTGGGATTTTTTGACCATATGCTTGATCAAGTCGCGACGCATGCTGGTTTTGAACTAACACTCACCACAGATGGCGATTTACACATAGACGATCACCACAGCGTAGAAGATACCGCCCTTGCACTTGGCGAAGCCCTTAAAAAAGCATTAGGCGATAAACGCGGTATTGGCCGTTTTGGTTTTGCCTTACCCATGGATGAATGCCGCGCTGAATGTATTATAGATATATCCAATCGCCCACACCTGAAGTTTGACGCTAAATTTAGTCGTGAGAAAGTAGGCGAAATGGCGACTGAAATGGTGCCACATTTCTTTTACTCCATGGCACAGTCGATGGGTTTATCAATGCACATTTCAACTACCGAGGGCAATGCTCATCATCAAGTTGAAAGTTTATTTAAAGTATTTGGCCGTGCGCTACGACAAGCCATTCATAAACAAGGTGAAGCGTTGCCTAGCACTAAAGGTGCCTTGTAAGCATGGCTTCGCAACAAATTGTCATTGTAAATACAGGCTGCGCAAATATTTCATCGGTTAAATTTGCGGTTGAACGTTTAGGTAAACAAGTCATAGTTAGTGACGATATTCAGGTCATCAAAGCAGCAGATAAAGTGTTTTTACCGGGTGTAGGCAGTGCTAATGCAGCCATGGCCAGCATTGAGAAAAAAAAACTTATAAGCTGTATTAAAGGTCTCACTCAGCCTGTTCTTGGCATATGTTTAGGTATGCAGTTAATGGTTGAAAAATCAGCAGAAAGCCTTAGTGATAATACCCCTTGTTTAAGCCTTATGCCGGGGCAAGTGAAACGCATGCAAGTAGATGATTTACGCTTACCACATATGGGCTGGAATACTGTAACTGCGATTGGTAATGCCCCTTTATTTAAAGGTATCGATGCGAATAGTTACTTTTATTTTGTTCACAGCTTTGCTGTAGCAATCTCAGATTTAACAATGGCAAGCTGTCACTACGGAATGGATTTTTCTGCTGCTATTCATAAGGACAACTTTTTTGGTGTGCAATTTCACCCTGAGCGATCCAGCGATGCGGGTGCAAAGCTTCTAAGAAACTTTATCGATTTATAAAAACCGTATGATATAAAATAGAGTCATAAAAAAAGGTTAATAAGAACAAATATGATCATCCCTGCTATAGATTTAATCGAAGGCTCAGTAGTGCGCTTATACCAAGGTGACTACGAACAAAAAACTGAATATAAACTTGACCCAATCGATGTCGTGCATAATTATGCCGACCAAGGAGCGCAGTGGTTGCACATTGTTGATTTAACCGGTGCGAAAGACACTAGCAAACGTCAACTCAATCTTATTAGTAAGATGGTTGCCACTGGTCGTATGTTGTTTCAAGCAGGCGGTGGTATTCGCAGTGAAAATGATGTGAAACAGCTTTTAGACATCGGCGTAAAACGTGTAGTCATTGGTTCTTTGGCAGTCAAAGAGCCTGAGTTGGTTAAAAGCTGGATCAAAAAATACGGTGCCGATGCCATTGTGTTAGCACTGGATATCAACATTGACGAGTCAGGCAACAAATTTATTGCCACCCATGGCTGGCAAGAAAATTCAGGCGTGTCGATTGAAACATTACTTGAAGACTTTTTATCTGTGGGTGTTAAACATGTACTTTGCACTGATATCAGCCGAGACGGTACCTTGCAGGGCGCGAATCACCAACTTTATACCGAAATGACCCTACAATTTCCTAGTGTAGGTTGGCAAGCATCCGGTGGTATTGGTAACCTTAACGATATCGCAGTGCTTAAACCGACTAAAGCAAGTGCAGTCATTTTAGGCCGTGCACTTTTGGAAGGTAAATTCACAGTAGAACAAGCAATTGAATGTTGGAATACAGCTAAATAGTTCATGCTCAGAAGCACATACTAAGTAAGCTCGGCAACATCCATATATAACAACAAATTAGGAAATTATCATGGCGGCTTTTGGTACAGTGTTTATGCCTCATATGGCATTCACTACCTTTGAAAATGATCAATGGAGCGAAGCAACAATTGTTGCATCTAACAGCATTCAATTACATCCCGGTGCTCATGTTTTACATTATTCCAGCACCTGCTTTGAGGGATTAAAAGCCTTTAAACATGCTGATGACAGTATCCATGTTTTCCGAATGGATCAGAACCTTGCTCGTTTTGAGCAAAGCAGTCGTTTGTTGTCGTTGCCAGACATTAACTCAACACAAGTATCAAAAATGATTGTAGACATTATTGAACAGTACAGCGCTGATATTCCAGAGCCACCAGGATCTATGTATATCCGCCCTACACACATAGGCACAGAGGCAGCAATAGGCAAAGCCGCTGCACCTAGCGCCAGTTCGATGTTGTACGTACTCATTTCTCCCGTGGGTGACTACTTTGCTGGCGGCGCCAAGCCCCTTAGAGTGTTACTCGACGAAACAGGTATGCGCTGTTCTCCACATATGGGCATGATAAAAAGTGGTGGTAATTATGCCAGTGCACTAGGTCCAATTTTAGCCGCAAAACGCGATGTTCAAGCTGACCAAATATTGTTTTGTCCAAACGGTGATGTACAAGAAACAGGTGCAGCAAATTTCTTACTCATTGATGGTAATGAAATTATTACCAAAGCATTGGACCAAACCTTTTTACATGGTGTCACCCGCAGCTCAATCTTAACCTTAGCTGCAGACTTAGGCATGAAAGTGACAGAGACCCAATTAACCGTTAATGAATTATTAGAAAGAGCTGCCAAACCTAATGTCGAAGCCGCTTTATCAGGCACAGCGGCAGTGCTCACATCTGTAGGCACGCTTATTCATAATGGTAAAGAACATCCTGTAGGATCAGGTGCACATGGCCCAACAACTCAAAAACTACGTCAAGCACTGAACGATATTCAGTGGGGAAAGACACCAGACAAACACAATTGGTTGACGAAGGTAGGGTAATGGTAGCTACAAGCTGTGATGCCAGGCACCCCGTAATCCAAACTAAGCACTGCAAATGCTTGCAGTGCTGATGCCAGTTTTATTTTAAGTTTTGGTTCGAATATTGAAACTAAATTTCATCGCTTTTTTATAGGTTTTTTTTATGTTGGCTAGACGTGTTATCCCCTGCTTAGATGTCAAAGATGGCAAAGTTGTCAAGGGCGTGAAGTTTCGTAATCACGAAATTATTGGCGATATAGTGCCTTTAGCACAACAGTATGCTGAGCAAGGTGCGGACGAGTTGGTGTTTTACGATATTACAGCATCCAGTGATCAGCGCGTCGTGGATAAAAGCTGGGTGACCCAAATCGCACAGGTAATCGATATTCCATTTTGTGTCGCAGGTGGCATTAAAACAATTGAAGAGGCGGGTAAAATATTAGAAATGGGTGCAGACAAAATATCCATCAACTCTCCCGCTCTTGCTGATCCTAAATTGATCACCCGCTTACATGATACCTTTGGCCAACAATGTGTCGTAGTAGGTATTGACAGTTTCTATAATGAAGAAACAGGTAAGTACCAAGTTCATCAGTACACAGGTGACGAGACTCGCACTCAAATTACCGCTTGGGAAACGGCTGATTGGGTCAAAGAAGTACAACAACGTGGTGCTGGTGAAATTGTCCTTAATTGCATGAACCAAGATGGTGTTCGCAAAGGTTACGATATCCAGCAACTGGCGACTATCAGGAAAAACTGTTTTGTGCCTTTGATTGCTTCAGGTGGCGCAGGTGAAAGTGTGCACTTTAAAAACGTATTTGAACAAGCTGACGTAGATGGCGCATTAGCCGCATCAGTATTCCATAAAGACATTATTCCTATACCTGTATTAAAAGCCTATTTAAGACAGCAAAATATAGCGATAAGAGACTGAAAAATTATTTACCACAAAGGGCAAGGACGGCACAGAGCAAAGAAAACTTAGTTCTGAACAATCTGTTCCTCCGTGCAGAGGCCTCTGTGCGACGCACTCGATGAAGTCTGTGGTTTAAACGCTTTCAAGTTTTTCATGCATTAAAGTGGCTCGCATCGCGAGTCGAGCGGCTAAAACATATTAGAGATTAAGATGATTATTACAAAAGAAAATATGGCAAAACTGGCTTGGCATAAGATGGATAATCTTATGCCTTGTATCGTGCAAAATGCAGTGAGCGGTAAAGTCTTGATGCAAGGTTTTATGAACCAAGACGCATTAGATAAAACCTTAGAAACAGGTTTAGTCACTTTTTTTAGTCGCTCCAAACAACGTTTGTGGACTAAGGGTGAAGAGTCGGGGAATAGTTTACATCTCGTCGAAATCACTAGCGACTGTGACGATGATTCGTTGCTTGCTTTGGTCAATCCAATCGGACCCACCTGTCATAAAGGTACAGAAACGTGTTGGGCAGATAGCCAATCCGCTGACATCAGTTTTATCGCTGAACTGGAAAGTGTGATTGCCTCACGTAAAGGTGCCGACCCCGACTCTAGTTACACCGCACACCTATACAGCAAAGGCATCAAGCGCATAGCGCAAAAAGTGGGTGAAGAAGGCGTCGAAACTGCACTAGCGGCGACAGTAAAAGACTTGGAAGAGTTAAAAAATGAGTCTGCAGATTTGTTGTATCACTTAATTGTATTGCTACAAGCCAGTGATTTGAATTTGTCTGATGTAATAAAAGTATTAAAAACGCGCCATTTAAGATAGTTTCCTACCAAAATTAGTTATTCCTTCATGTAACGTGAAGGAATTTATAAACATTTTAAAACTCATTGACTCTCTAGACTCAGCAAGTTAACTAAAACTCAACGTTTCTTGTAAATACCATAATCATCTAGTTTTGCAAAAATAATTAATTTTAAAATCAGTTACTTACAAATAGATAAGTATAAATCCTAGTTTTTAGAATTTAACATTGATCTAACATTTTTTTATTTGCGTAAAAATTCGGCATACAAAACTTATCACTAATAAATTACTTAAAAGGAACGAGTATGAACATTTTTGGAAAATTTTTAGCAGTTTCTGTATTTTCGATTTCGCTGGTCGCATGTAGTAGTGACGATTACGATGACGACTTGGCAGTGATTGATTTAGTACCCACTCCAACAGCAGACCTTCGTATTATTCATGCTGTACCTGATGCACCCACAGTGAATGTTTTTGCTGGTGCAGCCTTACTAGCAGGTCTAGAAAATGTTGATTATCAAGTTTCTTCACCATGGATCACCGTCGATGAAGGCATTTACGCAGTCCGTGTTGAAGCAAATGTCCCAAGTGGTACCGCTGATGTGATAACGGCATCACTCACATTAGATGGTGAAAAATCTTATAATGTATTAGCAGTGGGTTCGACAACTGACGGTACTATTGAACCTCTTGTAGTATCGGTGGATAGGTCTGCTGTCACCTCTGGCAATGTCAGGGTACAAATAGTACACGCAGCGCCTGCCGCGCCTATGGTAGACATTTATGTCACCGCGCCAGGGGATGACATTGAGATTTCACAACCCCTAGCTACTGCATCGTTTAAAGACAGTACTGGCCAAGTAGAAGTGGCTGGCGGCGATTATCAAATCAGGATCACAGCGGCAGGTTCAAAAACAGTTGTATTTGACTCAGGCACCGTTGCTCTACCAGCAGATGCAGACTTACTTGTTGCTGCAACGCAGAACACGGGTACAGGGCCTTCTCCTGTCACCTTGCTTGTTGCAGACGGTACCTCATCATTTAAGATTTGGGATGTGAACTCAAAAGCAAATGTGCGTGTTGTGCATACAGTGTCTGACGCACCCGCTGTTGATGTTATTGCCAATAATGCTTTAACTTTATTTGACGGAATTAGTTATCCAGATGTGACTGCGTATATTGCTGTTGATGCTGGGGATTACACTATTGATGTAGCCGTAGATGGAGCAGAAAGTACCGTCGTTATTGATGATGCAGCGATCACAGTTGAAAGTGGAGTATTTTATACTGCATTTGCTAATAGTGATTTAGCTTCTATCGGTTTAGATTTTGTTGTTGATGTGCCCCGCCCTATTGCCACTGCAGCAAAGGTTAGAATCTTCCATGCTTCACCCGATGCAAGTGCTGTAGATATATATGTGACTGCAGACGGTGACATCAGCGCAGTATCACCTAATTTTGCTGGCGTGAACTTCACCACACCGATGCTAACCGAAACAGGTTATGTTGAATTGCCTGCTGGTGATTATGTGGTAACCGTAACCGGAGCTGGTTATAAAGATGCAGCAATAGAAACAGGCGTATTAAGCTTAGAAGTCAACAAAGTGTACACCGCGATTGCCATTGATGGTTTGATGGCAGGCGACGGACCGACACTGATTACCGCAGATGATTTAGCGCCCAGCTTTACTGCTTCAGAAACGTTCAATGTTACCTTAGCAGGCGATCAAGAAGTCCCAATGGTTGATACCATGTCTTCAGCTACTGCAGTAGTAGAGATAGACACGTCATTACCTGCTTTTAAAGTCACATTAGACGCAAGCATGGTAATGGGCGCCACTGCAGCTCATGTACATGATGGCGACATTGGCACTAACGGCGGTGTGGCTTTTGGCTTAACTGATATGGGTGACGGTACGTTTGTGCTTAATCAAACTGACCTTACAACAGGTTTACTTAACGATTTACTCAGCGGTGAGTGGTATTTAAATGTGCATACGGCAAGCAATCCAAGTGGCGAAGTACGTGGGCAAATTGTTGCTGATACTACCGTTGTTGTCACTTTTCCTTTAAGTGGATTGCAACAAATACCACAGGTAATGAGTGGTGCAATGGGCGGTGGTTATGCTTTATTTGACACCACTGACAACGGCGTGACTTTAGCCGTAGCAACCACAGGTGTCGCTGATGCAACTATGGCGCATATCCATACCGGATTTGCCGGAGTGAATGGTGATGTTTTAGTTGCCTTGGCACAAGATACAACTGATGGAAATCTATGGACATCAGGTGGTGAAGTCAATCTAGACCAAGCTACTGCTGACTTATTATTGTCTGGTGGTCATTACGTTAATGTGCATACACCTGCTAATCCAGGTGGTGAATTAAGAGGCCAAATTACCCCTGCAAACATCGAAGTATATGGCGTAGTACCATCAGGTGATCAAGAAGTCCCCGCTGTCACAACTGATGCAACTGGCACTGGCGCTATTACATTAAATACTTCAACAGGGTTAATAACCGGCACAATTAACGTGTTTGATATCTCCCCTACCATGGCACACATTCATGTTGGTGACGTAGGTGCAAACGGTGGAGTGGTGTTAGCTCTAACAGATACTGGTGCAGGTGTATTTACTGTTCCAGCAAATACTATTCTGAGTATGGCTCAAATGGATTTGATGCAAGCTGGGGATTTATACACAAACTTTCATACTACAGCCAATCCTGGTGGCGAAATTCGTGGCCAGATAACTTTAGGTTTTTAGTATCAACAATCTGAATAAATCTAATAAACGGGCACTTTAGCCCGTTTATTTGTACTTTAAGTCATCGGATAACAGTTAAACACAACTGCCAAATTATGCTTATAGCTAGTCTTTTGAATACCCAATCAAACCCCTATAAACAAAAACTGTCACATGTTTAGATTAATAAAGTCAAAACTTAAACATGAGATCCAAAGGTAAACCGCTAACAAGATAAAAAATTCTCAAGTAAATTCAATATTAGTAAGACTCGTCTCATCAATGAAATACCTACCTCCATCAAATTTTTGATCTTACTCGTGTTAATAGCCTGTTAAATAAATATATATTTTTTACGTGGATTAAATTATGATAATTATGAATGACCGACTGTCGGTCATTCATAATTAACTGATACTTTGCGGAATAAGATGGCAATTAAAGTAGATAAAGACAAAAAAAGAAGAGACATAGCGATCGCTTGCACTGAACTTTTATTGGAAAAAGGGATAAAGAACTTAACCATTACCGAGATTGCTAAAACTGCTGGGATTGGAAAAGGAACGGTCTATGATTATTTCAATAATAAAGAAGAAATAGTTTTTGAAATCATTCGAAATTTTATTGAAAGACACCATCGGTATTTGCTGAGTCAAAGCGACAAGAGGACCTCGACTAAGCAGAAAATATTTTATCTGTTTGATTTTTTCCTATCAGAATTCAAGTCTTATGAAAAACACTTGGACGTTTATAGAGAATATTTAAGTGTAACCTTGTCTTCAAAATTTAGCCCCATGATTGAATTCAACAAAGAATGTTCTGGGTTTATAAAAAATATCCTAGAAGACATTATTGAGGAAGGCATTAAAAAAGGCGAAATCAAAGACGTTTCTAGAAACCTAGTTGATGGAATTATGAAAGCAGAAAGAGGCTATATGCTTGTTGCTTGGGCAGAAGACAGGGACTTGAGAAAAGACTTTAAGGCTTACATAAACACGTTATTCGATTTAATAGAGATAAAGAAATGAAAAATATTATAGTTTTTGCTCTAGTACTTTGCTTTTCAAACGCACAGGCAAAAGAGGTATATGCAACCTTTACAGTACATGCAAAACAGGGGGCTAATTTGGCGTTCAATTTTAGCGGTATTGTTAAAGAACTTCATGTCGACATTATGAGCGTGGTTAAAAAAGATGAGATCTTGGCGACACTAGACAGTGATGAACTGGTCGCCAAAAACAATGCGTCTAAGGTGACATTAAAATACGCACATTTAGACTATGAGAGACACAAGGATTTGTATAAAAAGAAGCTCATTGATAAATCCTTGCTAGACCAATATGCCATGGCATACGAGGCCATTAAAGCGCATATTGAAATAGAAAAAACACTCTATGCTAAAACAATTTTAAGAGCACCATTCGATGGGGTTATTACCAAAAGAATGATTGAATTAGGAGATGTAGTGAGTGGCCAGATGATAAAAACTGCTTTTAATATTCAAAGTGAACATGCCCGAATATTGGTGGTTGAATTTGATCAAAAATATAATAACGATGTCAAAATTGGCGATACCTTTTTGTATAAAGTGGATGGTGATGATAATCAATACGCAGGTAACGTTTATAGGATATATCCAGAGGCAAGCAGTGATAACAGAAAGATTGCCTTACAGGTTATTGCTCAAGATTTAAAGGTGGGACTATTTGGTGAAGGTAAACTAATCACATCGGATAATAGAAATAATCCCGTAAAAGATAGCCAAGAGTAGCATTATGTATAAATTTGCAATCAATCGTCCCATCACCATACTCATGGCAGTAATGGCGTTAATAATATTTGGGATCAAGTCATACACCTCGATGCCTTTGGCACTTTACCCTAATGTAGATTTCCCCATTGTCACCATTCAAACAGTTTACCCAGGTGCAGATGCTAAAACGGTTGAATCTAAAATTACTGATAAAATTGAAGAAGCTGTTTCGGGGATCAACGGCATAGATAAGTTAAACTCAACCAGCTATGAAGGTTTGAGTTTAGTGGTTGTACAATTTGACTTGAAAATTGACATTAACGAAGCAGCTAACGATGTGAGAGATAAGATTGGTGGCGTCATCTTACCCGATAATGCACGGGCTCCTCTGGTACAAAAAATCAGTACAGCAGGCGAGGCCATCAGTGTATTTGTGGTCAGTAAAACAGGTGATATGTCAGCGCTTATGCAGCTAGTCGATGAAAAGATTAAACCGAAGTTACAACGTATTCCAAATGTAGGGGATGTTGATATTGACGGCTATCAAGACCGAGAAATTCGCATATTAGTCGATCCCTACCTGCTCAATAAATACAAAATATCAGCGATTGAGTTGCAAAATAAAATTAGCAATGAAAATTTCAAATCCAGCTCTGGTAAAAGCATTAACAATAAACAAGAACTCATTATTAAATTCAACGGTGATGCCAAAGATATCGAATCATTAGCCAATATAGAAATAAAACCAGGTTTACGTTTGAAAGATGTGGCCAAAGTGTTTGATGGATTAAGCGATGTAAAAAGTTATTCGTCTTATAACGGACAAGTTGGTGTGATACTGAATATTATGAAAATCTCAGGTACCAATGTCATTGGCAT
>JBNMPD010000036.1:0-19105 GCA_051276225.1 Flavobacteriales bacterium | reverse complement strand
AATTCGTTAAACACGAAATAAGCACCAACACCGATTATCGAACAAAAAATAACAACCGCTACAGAAAACTTTAGAACGAAGTGCAAAGCACGCTCATAGCCATTGACACATAATGAACCAAACTGACACAGTAACCCTGGTCTTTCCTGTTTTAAGACAACGATAGTAGGAATTTTTGCAGTTAATGCGGGGACTAACGACAAAGCAACAAAGGATGAAATAATCACACTGCCAGCTAACACCCCCCCAAACTCTCTGAATAACCGTCCTGCAGTAGAAGGTAAAAAAGCAATGGGTACAAATACAGCCACTAATACTGCGGTGGTTGCTACGACTGCAAAGAATACTTCTCGTGTACCTATTACGGCTGCAGCTCTAGCCCCCATACCCGCAGCTCGGCGCCGCTGAATATTTTCTGATACCACTATGGCATCATCAACGATTAAGCCTGTGGCTAAAACCAATGCAAGTAAGGTGAGGATATTAATAGAAAACCCAAACATCCAAAGAATGGCCAAAGAACCAATTAAAGAGACGGGGATTGCTAACGCGGGTATTAATGTGGCTCTAAACTTACCAATAAATAACCACAATGTGGCTATTACTAGGCCGATAGTAAACACTAACGATTGCAGGACTTCATCAACCGAATCACGAATAAATTCAGCATCATCTGAGGTAACGGTCATTTCTAAGTCAGGAAAACGTTCGCGTAGGCCGTCTAACATTAATAACACTTCATCTGAAATTTCGATGGTATTAGAGCGTGCTTGTCTAATCACACCTAACCCAATAACAGGCTTACCATCTAAACGCACTATGCTACGCAAATCAGCTGGACCAAAATAAACGCTGGCTACATCGCCAACTTTTACGTCGCTTGAAATCAAAATATCACGCACGTCTTGTTCATTTACAGACGTCGCATCAGCGCGCACTATCAGTTGATGGTCAGTAGAACGGATACTGCCTGCTGGCACATCAAAAGGAGCGGTGCTTAATGCTCTAGCAACATCGGATATAGACAATTGAAAACTGGTTAATCGTAAATTGTCGACACTGACCCTTAAGACACGTTGACGGTCGCCATCAAGTCGCACATCTGCCACACCGGGTACATTTAAAAATAATGGAGCTAAGTCTGTTTCAACTATGTCAGTCAGGGTTTCTAAATCATATTTTTCACTAGAAATCGCAATATTGATCACAGCCTGTGCGTCATTATCTGCCTTAAAAATCGATACCTGTTCAACTTCATCGGGTAATCTTCGTTGAATTCGAGCAACAGACTCACGTGTTTCGTTAGCAGCATCTTCGATGTCAATGCCAGGACGAAACTCTACTCGTATACGGCTGTTGCCCTCTTCACTTTGTGCTCGAATAGATTTTACACCGCTTACTCTTGCCACTGCACCTTCTAGTCGACTGGTCACTTCAGAGTCGACTGTTTCAGGCGCGGCACCGGGATAGTTAGCAGTAACGGTGATAATAGGCCGGTCAACGTCTGGAAGTTCACGTACCTCAAGGGCATAGAAAGCGGCTATTCCCGCGGTAACAATTAATAAATTCAATACTAAAATAAGTACAGGTCTGCGAATCGATAACGAAGGCAAGTCGTCCTTGAAAAGAGTCTTTTTGAACATTAGCCTGCAACCTTTTGCTCACGTTGTTTTTGACTCAACTTTACGTCACCGTCGAGCACATTTTGAATGCTTAACGCTTGACCATCACGTAAACCTTGTATGCCCTCTACAATCAATATTTCTCCATCTATTAAATTACCTGTCACCAGAATTCTGCCTCTTAGACGCTGTGCTATTTGTACGTCTACTCGTTTAGCTTTTTTATCTTCAGCTAACCACACAAATGCACCGTTTGCCCCCCAAGATAAGGCTGCCTCGGGGATCGCCACATACATTTCTCCGCGTACTTCTAAGGTCACACGAAAGCTCATACCAGGGCGGTACTGATCGTTTTTATTATCCAGTAGAGCTCTAGCTCTGATCGTTCTATCTTGAATGTTTACTCGAGAGTCAATCTCTACCACTTTTGCGGGTAGTGAGGTCATCCTGTCAGTCCAAGGCTGAAGTTGAACTGAAGGTTTTTCAGCTAAATAAGATACCGCTAATTCAGGTGCAACAAAGTTCACAAAAAGACTCGTCCTGTCATCTAAGGTGGTTATCTGAGTTTGTGAGGTAATTCGGTCACCTACCTCAACATCAGTTAAACCAACAATGCCGTCAAAAGGCGCCCGAACTAGTCGGTTTTCTTTATTTTCTTTAGCTTCTAATAGTGTCACTTCAGCCAACTTAAACATCGTATTTGCATCATCGAGTTCACGTTCGGTAACTGCACCTTGTTTAAAGCTATTTTTAACTCGATTAAGGTTTTTCTTGGCATCCTCTAGTTTAATGACTGCGCGCTGCATACTGACATCCTGCAATCTGCTATCTAATTTGAGTAAAACATCCGCTTTTTTAACTTCCTGTCCTGGCAAAAATTTTAAAGATATTACCTCATCTGAGGCACTGGCGAAAAGTGTCACCGAATGTTTTGCCTGAGCAGTACCAACAGCTTCTACCTTTAAAGTTTCATACTCAAAACTTAGGCTCTCAACCACAACGATACGTGGGCTATCGGCCCCTCGATATTGTGCCAAGGCAGGAAGTGTGAGAAAAAGCACCCAAAAAGATACAAACACACTGATAAAAGTAGTCGAACGTGATGGCATATTGGTCGTAATCCCTATGTTTTATTAAATTCCAAATTTATAGCAGCAAACAACCAGAAATCGATCACTTGTTTAGGCACTCGGTGAGAAATAGCCTAGTAAGGTTTAGTTTACATTAAAAAAAAAGATTAGATGTGAACCCATTATTGTTTAGTGAAGATTCTGTGACGAACAGTAACAGAATTACAAACGATGATTCAATGAGTGCATGTCAGGTTCAAAATGCTTAGCGGCAAGCTTTATTTATTATTATCGTTATAACAAGTTCGACAATCTTGAACGCAGATATTCGTTTTAAGCTAAATATGTTACTTCTAAACAACATCCGTTAGTAAGATAACTCCATATACACCCAATGTGTATCCATCAACGCATTATTCCCCAAGAACATCAGCAATAGTCAGCCATACTTCAGGGTTCACCCCCAAGCCCATGTGTGAGCCTGTTACTTCGACGTTATTAGCATGTGGGTTATATGTATCAATAGAAGCCTGCCAGCCGACCACACCATCAGATTTGCTATAAATTGAAGTGACAGGCTGAGTTAGTCCAATAGAATTACGTTGATGTACATCTAATTCAAATTTTTCTAAATCAATGTTGTTGCGTTTGGCATATCTTTTACCGACCGACGTGAATTTGGGACCACCAACAATAGGTGTACCCAGAGTTAATACTTCTTCAACAACATTAGGAAATAAACGTGCTACCTCTCGAGTAAGAACACCGCCAAGACTCCACCCGATTAAGGTTAATTTTTCACCATCTAAGTTTTTAGATACTGACTCAACTCTATTCCCCAAGTGCATCATATCAGTGTTGACCTTGCCCATATTTCGACCCATCTCGGTGTAATACACAGCGTAACCGAGATACTGCAGATAAGCTCCTAAGGGGCGCATCGAATAATCATCCGCTAAATAACCTGGCACTAACATCACCGCTCGTCCGGTACCTTTGGGTGCTTGACTTAAGGCATGGAGGTTTAAGGCAATGGAAGCAAATTCAAATGGTGCTCTGACCTCGCGAATAATATCGAATAGGTTGGGTCTAGAAAGTTGTGGCGGTAAAGACAAATCAATATTCAAAAGGATTCTCCGTATCTAGGCAATGCATGCTACTAGCAAAATATGATTATATGAATGAGACAAATTGAAACAAATGGAAAAAACAAAAAAAGTAGTGAGTAATTTACATGTTTTTGGGGCGATTTGGCAAGGTATGACGTCTTAATATTCGTCTACCTTCGGCTTTTACATCGTCACGTTTTTGGAACGCCCACAACTTATCTCTGGCCGCTTTAGCGCTGCTTTCAAAATCAATAATGGGCATTGGATAATCAACTCCTATATGCACATCGTACATTTGCTGCTCCATTTGAGTGAGTTGCCAAGGTTGATGGATAACTTCGGTTGGTAGTTCACTTAATTCTGGACACCACTTTCGGATAAAATCACCTTTGGGATCTTTTTCTTGGGACTGTTTAATCGGGTTATACAAACGAATTAAGTTAATACCCGTGATGCCTGCTTGCATATGAAATTGCGGATAATGAATACCCGGTTCAAAGTCCAAAAATAACTTGGCTAAATGTGTCACCCCATTACGCCAGTCAACGTCAAGCTGGTGACACAAGAAGCTTACTAACATCGAGCGCATCCGAAAATTAATGTAGCCGGTTTGATGTAAACAACGCATACAGGCATCGATTAAAGGAAAACCAGTTTGACCTTGCTTCCATGCCTCAATATTGGTTTTGGCTAGGTCACTTTCATCATATTGATATTTTTCATAGGCGCGATTAACAGGGCGGAATTGCATCTCAACTTCACTCTCAAATTTTTGCACAAAATGGCAATGCCAATGAAGTCTTGAAGTGAAAGCAACCAGTGACCTGCGCCAGCCCTTTTTTTGCCAATTGCTTAAAGTGAACTGATATACCTGCCTAAGGCTAATATTTCCCCAAGCTAAATAGGGAGATAACCTTGAGCAAGCTTTCCGGCTAGCTGTAGGGCTAGAAATTGAATAAGCATAATCCTTTCCTCGCTCAGTAAAAAAGTGATGCATTGTGTGCCATGCTCGTTTTTCACCGCCTGCCTGAAACTGAGGATTAGGTGTTTGCCACGGTTTGGGAATATCCAGCTGTTGCTGCTGAAAAATAGGGTGTGTTGCTGCAACAAACTTAATTTTTTCTAAAGGTCTATCAAAACATTGATGACGCATACGTTTTTGCCAGTTTTTGTCCCAATCATGACGCTGAGTTAATCCACGTATTACTGCCCCGTAGCTGAATTCCGACCATTGAATGGCATCAGAATCACACCATAAACGAACGGCTTTATCTCGCTCGAAGGTATTAGTTAGACCAATTTCCTGATGACTAAAGATTTGTTGAATAGAGACGTTTTTTTGCAAAGTCGAAAAAATAGCTGTGACTTCACCCTGCACAATGAGCAGTTGACTATTAAACTGACTCAGTTGTTGATTGATATCTTGTAAGGACTGCCAAATAAAACGCCAATGGCGAACATCGTAATGGGGATCATTAATTAAGATGGGTTCAATAACGTAGACCAACAATACTGGAGTATCAGTAGCAGAAGCATTAAAGATAGCTTCATGATCTCTGAGGCGTAAGTCTCGTTTTAACCAAACCAGATTGACCTTATCGAGAACCACATCGCCATGTTTATTGCTTGTCACTACCTAGCCATTTATTCCTAAACACAGCATCTGGATCATAGGTGGCTGTTTGTTTAGCTAAATTAAATCGTCGATGTGAATGAGGATCTGCACCAACACCTGCCAGATATTGCCAATTACCCCAGTTGCTTGCCACATCATGATCAATTAATTGCTGTTCAAAATACGCTGCACCGTAACGCCAATCCAAACCTAATTCATGCACAAAACAACTCGCGACAAGTTGCCTACCACGATTTGACATATAACCGGTTTGATTTAGCTGACGCATACAAGCATTCACTATTGGGTATTCTGTTGTGCCTTCACACCAACGAGTAAATGTTTTCTGATTAAAATTAGTTGATGGAGTTGCTTGTTTAACACCAGAAAAATGGAATAACTTATCTTGATGTTTAGTTAGATACCACTGGTAATATTCACGCCACAGCAATTCAAAATAAAGCCAATATGTGGATTCATTTTCACCACGCTGTGCCTCATATTGCTTGATAGCGTGATAAGCCGTTCTGGCTGACAAACATCCATTCGCTAGCCACATTGACAATTTACTGGAGCTATCCCAATCATCAAGCGCATTTCGCGTTTGTTTATATTGTTTGATTAGGTCCGTACCAAACAAATAATTATTTAACTGTGCATTGCCGGCAATTTCACCACCCTCAGAATCTCCTATAGATCTCAATTTTGGCGGTACCTGAGGTGCGGGCTCTATTGATTTGGGCAATATTGTAAGAGCAGCAACAGGTGTATCTATCGGAATGTTTTCAACACGTTTTCTAAAAGGAGTGAATGTTTCTGGTAAATTTTGAAGTTCGAAAGGCAAATCACTTTGCTTAAAAAGACTGTGACTACTATCAGTAATAAATTGAACCTGAGGACAGGCTGCTTTGATTGATTCTAATGCTTTTTTTTCGTAAATACCTGGATGCTCATCGACTCCCATGTGTGTGATGGTATAACTTTCTACCAAATCCATCAGAGTTTGATGAGCAGGTGTATCCACAAATAATAAGTATTGATTATTTTTCCTTAAGGACACATCTAATGCTGCCGCACTTTCTTGCTCAAAACTATGTTTAAATTTACCTGTTTTGCCTTCATAAAGACAACTTCTAAGCTCTTTTTCTTGACCATTAACATAAACACAAATAAGCCAATCGACCTGTGAGCACAGCTGATTGAAAGTACGATTATCGCTTAGACGCAAATCGTGTCTAAACCAATATAAGCCTGTTGTTGATTTTAAAGTCATGAGTCGTAAACGCGTTACATGCGCAATCAGATCATTTGATATGTGGATTAATATTGAGGTTGGTTTATTTTGGTCTAAAGTGCCATGCAAAATAATGGGCCAAATCACTAGACTTACAAGCTCAAAACAGTCAAACATATAAATTTAAGGCATGTAAATTATTAAACTTTTTCAAAAAGGTTTGTTGTTAATGGGAGGGATAATTGTCTCCTTTTTAGATACAAGCTAGGACCATCGATTAGCATAATATTGAGTGATATATGTACTATGCAATACAGTTGGAAATTCACTCGATGTTAAAATCGATGAAATTGGAATTAGTCAGATTAGAGTATTTAATTAGATAATTAAATACAACCAATGAAATTCTGTTAATTTATGTATGATGGTCTACATTTCAAGTTCATGAGTCTGCGTAAGTAAGACAGCGAGAAGTATTGAAAAGTATGAAAACTAACACCTCTAATATTAAGTACTTGAAGCTGGCAAATAGTCTATTTGCTTATGTTTTTATAGTCATAATGTGCGCACCTGTAGTGGCTAAATCGATAAAAATTAGTGACCAGTTTGGTGATCCTATAGAAAATGTGGTGGTGAGTTTCACAGCAACAGACTCTGCAGCAAACAATAAACTTGACGCTGCGATAATGGATCAGGTCGATAAACAGTTTTCACCACAAGTATTAATAGTACAAAAAAATCAAACTGTTTTTTTTCCAAATAGTGACGATATTCGTCATCACCTTTATAGCTTTTCTAAACCCAAGCCTTTTGAATTTAAAATGTTCAAAGGTGGGGAATCGAAAGACCTCACCTTTGATCAAACGGGTATTGTTGTGCTTGGTTGTAATATTCATGACCAAATGGTGGGTTATATCTATGTGACTGAAAATCAATATACCGTTATGACCAATGAACAAGGCATTGCCGAATTGCCCAATGCCGGATTTGCGGTTCAATTATGGCACCCAAGATTATCTGCAAATAAAATTGAAAGAAAAAACGTTCAATTACCGTCTATAAAATCAGAACACCCCTTAGCTATAACCCTGACCTTACTGGCAGAACTAGAAGCATCAACTAAAAACAAATTTGGTTCTAGAAAGTTCAAAAGAGGAAACCAATAAGTGGCTCAAAAACCTCTTAATCAGAGCATCTTTAGGCTAGTAGTTGGCTTGGTTGTTTTAACCACTATTACTATTTTTGCAAGTGTGTGGTTGGCAACAAGTGAACAAACACAAAGTAGACTTAAGCGAGATTTAATTATTGCAGAAAACGTATTGCAAAGGGTGTTACAAAACCGCGAAGATTTGTTGTACAACTCTGCTTATGTTTTGACTGCTGACTTTGGTTTTAAACAAGCCGTTGCATCAGGTGATAAAGGAACAATTGATAGTGCGCTGTCTAACCATGGACAACGCATTAAAGCGGATCTTATGGCTCTTGTTTCGTTAGATGGCCAGACTGTGACTAGTGCACCTGCAGTGTTAAAAATGCAATACCCCTTCCCATATCCTGCAGTGATAAATAATGTTATAAAAAAAGGGGGGGACACATCACTCATGATGCTCGACGGTCAACTTTACCAAGTCATTATGTTGACTATTGATGCGCCTACACCCATTGGCATAGCGTTGATTGGTTTCAAATTAGATAATTCGATTCTTACCCAGTTAAACAAAATAACCCAACTCGAAACAACGTTGCAGGTCTTCACTGGGCAAACTGAAGTATATAAAATTAGTACCTTACCTGAGGCAGCTATTAGCACTGCCTTGGTTAATATAAATCAGCGACCCTCTTGGCTGTCCATCACAGTTACAAAGGACACGCCGTACATTTCTAAACAATTTACGTTGGCAGATGATTTAGGTAGTCAAACAATTATTACGTTATCTGAAGATGCACAAAAATTGTTTACAGATTTCACCTCATTACAACTGGGCATCATTGTTATATGCGTATTCGCAATTTTATTAGCAACCTTACTTGCAGCCTTATTTTCCAAAAAAATATCACAACCATTAACAGTATTAGCAGGTATTGCGGAAAGAATTTCGGTAGGGAATTATACCAAAGATGTTGCGGTAGCATCCAACACCAAGGAGGTGCGATTGTTATCTGAGGCATTTACATCGATGCAAAGCAATATTCAGTCTCGCGAGCAAGAAATCATCTTTCAGGCCAGACATGATCCATTAACCTCACTTTATAATCGACTTTATATTGAAACCCTACTTGACAGTAAATTTTTGGGTAAATCATCATTTTTAGTTGTTGGTATCAATATTTGTGGTTTTAGAGGTATTAATGATGTTTTTGGCTACCATAATGGGGATCTTTGTTTAAAGGAGTTGGCACTTCGTTTGTCTCAATTTGATGGTGTAACGGCGAGGCTTAATGGTGGTGAACTACTTTGGCTACCAAATATTGCGCCAACAGAAAAGCTCATCAATGCATTAAAATCAGCTTTAGAAGTACCTATCGATACTGGGGATGTTGTCATAAACATTAGCGTAGCGATGGCTCTAATTGATTGCCCTAAAGATGCAAACAACACCGAAGAGGTCTTTAAACGCCTCAACATAGTGTTAGACGAAGCTCAAATCACCTTTGGGTTAGTCTTGAACTTCAACTCAAAACTAGAAGAACGCTACACAAGACGACTGTCTATTATCACGGAACTCAAAAACACGCTTGAACGAACTGGAGATGAATTGAGTCTCAACTACCAGCCTAAATTGGATTTAAAAAAAGGCAGCGTCACTCATGTTGAAGCCTTAATAAGATGGACTAACCCACGTTTGGGATTTGTTTCTCCAGAAGATTTCATCGCTATTGCTGAGCAAGCTGGCCTTATTGAGAATATCACTAGCTGGGTCATTAATAGAGCAATCGAAGATGCAGTTAGATTTAGACAAGCCAATTTAAATGTGTCAGTTGCCATTAATCTTTCGGCAAAAGATATTATGAATCCTGCACTACTAACAAATGTGTTGGCATTGCTTAAAGAGAAAAACTTAGACACTGCATGTTTATCATTTGAAATAACCGAAGGCGACTTGGTTAAAGACCACGACATGGCAATTATCCATCTTCAAGCGTTTAGAGATGAGGGCTTTGAAATTGCCATCGATGACTTTGGTACAGGATATTCATCCATGGCCTATCTGCAAAATTTGCCAGTGAATACTTTAAAGGTAGACAAAAGCTTTGTACTGAAATTACATGAGCAAGACGGTGACCAAAAAATCGTTAAGACTGTCATCAATTTAGCTCATAGCTTTGATATGAATGTGGTGGCAGAAGGCGTAGAGAACATCGAGGCCTTAACACTTTTAGCTGATTGGGGCTGTGAATTGGCACAAGGTTATTACATTTGTAAACCTACCTGTGCAGATAAATTCATCACATGGTACAACGATAATCTGAGTACAAAATGGCTATAATAAAAACGAACACTATACGTTCTAATTGGTGTAAGCCATGGGTGTTTTTTCTTTGCTTAATATCCACTTTTTTACTAGTTAGTAGTGCCCAGGCCGGTGATGGAAAGTTAATTGGTACTGCGGGCCTGAATCAGATTGAGGGAAGTGGTGGCGGCGGACTTGTGCCATGGGCCACTCTCGCAGGATATGACAGCCAAGAACAGATATCAGTGAATGCCTTTACCACTCAAGTACAGCTTGATGATTATCGTTTAAACGTATTAGGAGTCAGTGCCTCTTTTTATGACCGTGTCGAGATCAGCTTAGCGCAACACAGGTTTGATTTGAAAACACTCGGGGGTGAGATTAAACAAAATATATATGGACTGAAATATCGTCTTTATGGCGACATTGTTTATTCAACATGGCCTCAAGTGAGTATTGGATTACAGTATAAAAAGTTAAAAGATGGCAGCATCGCAAGTGCAGTAGGCGCAACAAATAGCAGCAGTGGAACGGATATTTATGTAGCCGCCACCAAAATACATCTGGGTGCTTTAGCGGGTTTTAATTTAGTTTGGAATGTGACTGCTAGAGCCACTAAAGCGAACCAACTCGGCTTACTCGGTTTTGGTGGTGTGAATAACCATAATTATCAAATTATGGCTGAAGCATCCGCCGCTGTTTTATTCAGTAGACATCTGGCTTTGGGTATTGAATATCGACAAAAACCAGATAATTTAGGCTTAGGAGAAGATGACTGGTTGGATGTATTCATCAGTTATATTCCAAACAAAAACCTAAGTTTTACTCTAGCTTGGGCAGAGCTAGGCAACATTGCCGGTGCAAAAAAACAAAAGGGCCTATATCTTTCTCTCAACGGACAACTTTGGTGATACGATGAAAAAATTACTTTTAGTGTGTCTCACTTGGTTCTTTATAAGTGCTTGCAGTTCCACCCATATAAGCACTTACCAGCAACTAGGCGGACAACCCAAAATTGAAGAAGTAATAGATAATTTTATTACTGAGATTGAATTTGACCCTGTAATGTATGAATTTTTTAAAGATTCAAATATTAATCGTTTTCGCGAAAAAGTGAGTGAACATATTTGTATGTTAACAGGCGGCCCATGTGAATATACAGGTGATAATATGAAACAAGTTCACGCAGGCATGTATATTAGCGAATCAGAGTTTAATCATGCTGTAGATTTGTTTATTATCGCGATGACAAAAGCAGATTTGCCGCACACTATTCAAAATAAAATATTGGCTGTTATTGTACCCACAAGAGATGAGATGATTTATCTCTACTAAACTTCATGTATATTGCGAAATCGAACGCCTCATAAATGAGTAAAAAAATGCCATCTGCTAATGAAATCATCAAAAGAAATAATGTAAACGTTTTAGGTACGGGGGACAAAACCCTGTTTTTAGCTCATGGGTTTGGCTGTGATCAGAATATGTGGCGCTTTATGTTACCCGGCTTAGTACCCCATTATAAAGTGGTATTGTTTGATTATGTAGGCTCTGGTAATTCAGACTTATCCTATTATGACCACAGGCGATACAGTGCACTAGAAGGTTATGCACAAGATATTCTAGAAATTTGCGAAGCCCTCAACTTGCAAAATATCACCTTTGTTGGGCACTCGGTCAGCAACATGATAGGTCTCATAGCTTCAATCCAGCAGCCAAGTTTTTTTAGTCGTTTAGTTATGGTTTGTCCTTCTCCTTGTTTTTTAAATTTCAAACCCGACTACCTAGGGGGGTTTGAAAAAGATGATTTAGAAGAACTTTTTGACTTAATGGACAAAAATTATATTGGCTGGGCAAATTACCTCGCACCTCTTGTTATCGGTGCAAATCACTCTGAGGAGTTGATAAGTGAATTATCTGGCAGCTTCTGTTCAACTGACCCTGTAATAGCCAAGACCTTTGCACGCGCAACGTTTTTCTCTGATTATCGCTATTTATTAAAAGAGGCTAAACACCCGGTGTTAATTTTTCAAAGCAGTCATGACTCTCTTGCTTCTACTGATATTGGGGAATATATGCTTAAAAAATTACCCGATGCAGAATTAAAGCTTGTTGAAGCTGAAGGGCATTGTATACATATGACCTACCCGGACATTGTTAACAAAGGTTTGAGAGGTTACATTGACTAACAAATCCAGTGGATTTTTAGATCCTAAACCAGATTTATTTCAGTCTGGCGCGATGATAACTGATAAAAATCGGAATATTATTTATGCTAATACCTACTTTTCACATGAGTTAAAGTGGGACTTAGAAACATTGATTGGGAAAAATTCTGATGATTTGTTCACTTATTCATCTAAGATATTTTTTGAAAGTTATTTGATGCCCACTCTGCTTCATGAAAAAAAGTGTGAAGAAATGCAACTCACTTTATTTGATGGCAACGGAAAACGCATACCCATATTGGTTAATACGAGAATAGATGAAAAAGGCCATATTTTTTGGAGTTTGTTTAACGCATCAAAGCGCGACAAACTTTATGAGGAACTGATCAAAGCACGTAAGAAGTTAGAAGAGCAGACAAAAACATTGATTTCAATGGCATCAACAGATGAATTGACTGGGTTGATGAATCGCCGAGAAATAAACTTGCGTGGACCTGAACTCATTAATCAGGCAAAACGTTTTGAGAATACAATATCGTTATTAATGATTGATATTGATCACTTTAAAAAAATTAACGATTCTTTTGGACATGTGGAGGGTGATCGCCTTTTAAAAGAATTAGGTCTTCGATTACAAACATTTGGCCGACAAACTGACTTAATCGCCCGCTTTGGGGGTGAGGAGTTTATTATGTTATTGCCTGATACTGATGAAGCTGGCACCAAACTTTTTGCTATACGTCTGCATGAGTTAATGTCGAACATAAAATTCAATGATACTCCAGTAACTATCAGCATAGGCGTGACAATAAGTGATGGTAGTCAAAACCTAGAAAATTTAACCAAACAAGCTGATACTGCTCTTTATAGGGCTAAAGGCGATGGTCGAAACAGAACTGAGTTTTACCAAGACACTTAATACTATTAGTACCCTCAATATCTTCGATACTATCAATACCTTCTGTAACTACAGCCAGTTGGTCAACTTAAATCCGATGCCTAACCTTTGAGCATGATGGTTGTAATAAATCAGACTTTCGCCATATCCGTTAAAGTATTCGACATAACCCTGCAAACGGTCATTAATAGGGAACGACCAACCCAGCTGAATAGCTCCCCTGTTATCACTGCGCAAGTTGTTTCTGAGCATAAACTCTAAAGAATGTTTGTCTGAAATATTCCACAGTACACCTAATTCACCATACCCCATAAATTTTTCGATATCGGGATTATCATCACCCGCTGGATCAAGTGCAGTGATTTTTTTGTCTTCTGGTAAACGGTACCAAGTTCTAAAACCCCACAACATATTTTTAGTTGGAGCAAATATAAAGCCTAGGATAAGCCTGTTCCAACTGCGTGATAACTGCCCAGTTTGCCCATTAGATTGATGATTGAATGACAATGAAGTTTGTTCAACAGGTAAACCCAATAATGACCAAGCTTGGTGGTAATTAAGTATCACTTCCGGTTCATAATTTGTTTCCCGGAAGGGGGCTGAAATAGCACTATTGTAGGCTTGCCACCAGCTTGTAGTGGTGAAAGCAAATTGTAGATCAAGATCTTCAAATATCAGATCTTGCATCGCCAAATATTTTAAAGAGACTTGAAACTTTATTTCAACATCATCTAACTTAGCACCAACAGGAGTCCCAATATAAGGTGTTTGATTAATACTGGTAACACTAGCAGGCAATACAAAGTTGGGTTTATGAGGAAGGATTGCAAAAGGATTTTTTGATGCTTGTTTTTCTAGTCCGACACGTAGCTTAACCAAAGTGGGCGCTTTAACTGCACAGCTTTGGCGTAAATCACCCACAGTGTGTTCTGGCGTTGCTTGTTTAAGCGCATTTAATAAACACTTATCTGTACTGTTTGCATTAATTGCGTTGACCGCATTAACCGTAATTTCTGCAGTTGCTTTACTGTCAACACTAACAGCACTTTCTGTACTTTTTTTACTGTCAGCACTATCAAGCTTAACTAATTGTGACTCAGCACCAGAAAGGTTATTTACACCAAGCCCAGCGAATAACAATAAAACGACAGCTTTCATAACCCAATGCCTCCCTGATGCTCTTATCTCAATAATCAATGTTGCCAGCACAAGTCAAGAATGCAAACACTATTCGTAGTTTGTTCTATTTACAGCTTTTTAACTCAAAATTCACAACGGCTCTGAGTATTCATGCTCTGTAAAATACTTTTTGCTCGAAGCTCGCCGTTTCTTTCAATCAAACCAATGTCGAGTTTTGTTCACAAAATACACCAAAGACAACATCACTGGCACTTCAACCAATACTCCGACAACCGTAGCTAAAGCCGCTCCTGAATGTAATCCAAAGAGTGAAATAGCCACAGCAACCGCCAATTCAAAAAAGTTAGATGTGCCAATCATACTGGCAGGTCCTGCAATGTTGTGAGGAAGCTTTAAGCGTTTCGCAAAAAAGTAAGCAATGGCAAATATGCCATAGGTTTGAATAATAAGCGGTATAGCAATTAACAGTATTGTCTGCGGTTCATTTAAAATAGTTTGCGCTTGAAAACCAAACAGCAATCCGACAGTGCCTAGTAGGCCGACTATCGACCAAGGTTTGAGCTTGGCAACAAAATTATCTACACTTTTTTGTTGTGCTTTTTCTCCGGTCTTTTTATTTAGTAAAGAGCGGGTCACCGCGCCAGCCACTAAAGGCAATAAAACATACAGCAACACTGAAATAACCAGTGTACCCCAAGGTACTTGAATATCACTGACACCCAGTAAAAGTGCGGTTAGAGGTGCAAATGCAAAAATCATAATGATATCGTTAATTGATACTTGTACTAACGTATAATTGGCATCGCCCTTAGTCATTTGACTCCAGATAAATACCATCGCAGTACAAGGTGCCACACCCAGTAAAATCATACCTGCAATATATTCATTGGCTGATTGAGGATCGACCCAGTCGGCAAAAAAACCTTTAAAAAACAACCAACCTAAGGCAGCCATGGTAAAAGGTTTAATTAGCCAATTAATGATCAGTGTTAACGCTAAACCCTTGGGCTTTTTACCCACGTCTTTGATAGACGAAAAATCAATTTGGACCATCATGGGATAAACCATTAACCAAATCAGTATCGCTACCACTAAATTCACATGGGCATATTCTAAGCTTGCCACAAGTTCAAAAAAATCTGGAATAATACTGCCTAAAAACACACCCACTATAATGCTGATACCCACCCAAACGGATAAATAGCGCTCAAAAAATCCCATAACTCGCCTCTTTATTCTTTTATTAAACGCTAGTTAGCACGCTGATTAACGCGCTCGCTGACTTGTTCTGCTGATTCAACACGCTCTGAATAACGGTCGACTAAATAGTGACTGTTGTCTCTGGTCAACAAAGTAAACTTCATAAGTTCTTCCAACACATCCACCATACGATTGTAATAAGGTGATGATTTCATGCGATCGTTGTCGTCAAATTCCATAAAAGCTTTGGCTACTGACGATTGATTAGGAATAGTCAACATACGCATCCAGCGACCTAAAATACGCATTTGATTAACGGCGTTAAATGACTGTGAGCCACCACTCACTTGCATGACTGCCAAGGTTTTACCTTGCGTAGGTCTCACACCACCTAAATTCAGTGGTACCCAGTCTATCTGACTTTTCATGATACCGGTCATTGCACCATGACGTTCAGGAGAGCACCAAACTTGGCCTTCTGACCATATCATCAGTTCTCGTAGTTCCACCACTTTTTCATGTGTAACATCTGCGGCATCGGGCAAAGGCAAACCTGTTGGGTCAAAAATGCGGGTTTCAGCTCCCATGGCATCTAACAAACGGGCTGACTCTTCTACCACCAATCGACTAAACGACCGTGTTCGTAGCGAACCATATAACAAAAGTATTTTGGGTTTATGATTAGCACTTATTTTGGAAAAGTCTTCCGTTCTGGGAACGTTAAACTCTATGAGTTCAAGGTTTGGCATAGCCGAGTTAGCAATCGAATTAGAATTAGGCTTAGACATTAAACTGCACCTAAATTAGCAAGCGCGGTTTTAAACGCGGCCTTGTCTTTTATGTCAATGTTTAAGTTGCTCAGCTGCTGCACTCTGTGTTTTATCTGTTTAATAGTGGCTCTAAAGGCTTCTGCAATTTGTGCTTCAGACCCTTGCAACTTAGATGGGTCAGCTAAGCCCCAATGCACTTTTAAGCTTTTACCAAACCACAACGGGCAAGTTTCACCGGCGGCTGAGTCACATACAGTTACCACTAAATCAGGTGCAAATTTTTCAAAGTCATCCCAGGACTGGCTTTGTAAACCATTTGTTGAAATACCCATTTCTTGTAGATATTTAATCGACAATGGATGTACCTCACCTACTGGCTGACTACCGGCACTTTTCGCTATTATGTCTCCCGCTTTGCAGACTTGGTCAGCAGAAAATTGATTAGTGATCGCTTCAGACAAAATACTGCGGCAGCGGTTATGAGTACAAATATATAAAATTTTCATTAGAGAGTATTCCGACAAATTAATAGGGTAATAGAGTTAACAGCAGTTGTCTGTCAGCTTAGCTGTATCTAAATTATGTAAACAATTATTTAAGTATGTATGATTGTCTTTAGCGGTAAGAGTCAGTACCTCAAGCGCCCATTTAGGTAAGGCTTGATTAATGTGATAAAACACCCATTTCCCACGTCTTTGGTCAGACAAAATTCCACATTTACGGAGTTCAGCTAAATGTCGTGACACCTTAGGTTGACTTAACTGCAGTGCACTTATTAAGTCACACACACATAACTCACTTTTAAGCGTAATCAATAACAAACACTTCAAACGGGTGTCTTCAGACAAACATTTATAAAAAGCAACGGGATTCATCAAAAAATACTCAACTCAATACATATGAAATATCATATATATGATATTTCATATGTCAACAGTGCAATAAAAACAACACAGTAAAATAGTGCAACAAGCAGGCGACTATTTAGTCTTTAGGATTTAGACTAGGTACATTCTTCAGTAAGGTATCTTTATGTCAAATACGCTGCCCTATCTCGCGCATTATGCGACACATCTGCAAGATGATATTCAACGTTTACTGTCACAAAATAAACTGGGCGATTGGTTAAGAACGCGTTACCCAGACACACATAACATCGCCAACGATGTTGAACTACGTGACTACGCTATATCCCTAAAAAATCAATATATGAAAAAAACCCAACCACTGAGTAAAATAATTTACGACAGTAAAATTCATATCGTTAATCACGCTTTAGGCTTACATAGTTATGTCTCTCGGGTTCAAGGCGGCAAGTTAAAGAGTAAAAACGAGCTGCGAGTCAGTACCTTATTTAAGCAGACCCCTGAGCCATTCTTAAAGATGATAGTGGTGCACGAACTTGCCCACTTAAAAGAAAAACAACACAACAAAGCATTTTATCAACTATGCCAGCATATGCTGCCCGAATATCATCAAGTTGAGTTTGATGTAAGAGTATATTTGACTGAGCTAGAACGTTCGGGCTCGGTGTTTGTTATTTCAAAGAACTGACTTTTTGTACCTTACTATTGTGTCACGCTGTTAACTGCAAACAATAAAGATCACTTCAGCTCAATTTCTCACCGTATAAAACATTCTTTGTTTTGCAATAACCTAGCTGACTTAATGACTCGAGGCCCGGCAAAAACTCTGGCTGTATTAAGATATAATAGATATATTTTATTCAGGTAATCAATGCTCGTGATGGTTAAGTTGATATTTTATCAACAGTGGGCAATGGGTTTAGCGTATAATCAAAGTTCATATTTTAATAATCAGTGACATCTAATGGACTATCAATTTTCCCATGATATTTTAGGTCAACCTGTAGCCACATGTGAACTTGAGTGTGAAGCGTTTGGTGATTGGTTAAGTCATGAAATCGCTCGAGACTTTGAGCAAATCAAGTTGTTACTTTATACTATCCAACAGCTTCAAACCAACCAACTATCAAGTTACCAACACAATGGTAAGGAATACCATTTAGAGTTGGATAAAGATGAAGTTGAACTCATTTCAAATAACAATCATATGCAAGAGCTGGCACCTTCGGAAGATGACGAAAGCCAAGAATTAAGTAGTCTACATATCCAGTCAGGTTGTGGCTTAGCTGACTTGTACATATTGCTTAAAGCTTGGCAGAAGTTTGTTAGTTGAAGTAGATGTCTTTTTTAGTGTGTTATTTTGGTGATGTGACATAAATCCTTCACAAGCATTATGAAGTTATTTATTTGGTTATCTATTTACCTAATTATCATTCAATCGAACCTAAGCCCATAATTTTAAAGCGTAAATTATTTTGCTAGATACTGCTGTGGCTGATTGTTGCTCAAAAGCATCGACTATCAGCCTGTTTACTAGGTAAGGACTAGCCAAGGAGTGAGGCTAATTTGAGATTGCCATACATAATAATGAACAGTACAGGCGGACTCAGATCTAAAATTTAGCAACAACAGTAATCGCTAACAATTAATTTTCAAAACCCAATGCTGACTTTAGTAACCTAGATTTAAACCGCTCATTTGGTTTGGCCGCTCAGCTCAGTTTTGATTATATGCTTGATGAAAAATGGATGGTTAATACGTCGATTCATTGCATATAACTAGGTTCCGAAGCAAACTTCGACTTAAATGGTGCAGCAGGCAGAATACGCGAGATCATTGTCCCCTTATCTATTCAATTACTGCCGTTTGTAGTTTTATAGAGAATATTATCGAAACAAAAAAGCCGTAACTGATACTTAAGTTACGGCTTTTTGTTTTTCTTAAAACAACTTACGCGTTAT
>JBNMPD010000035.1:0-19138 GCA_051276225.1 Flavobacteriales bacterium | reverse complement strand
GCAGATGGCGACGTATTACAGGTAGGTTTAACAACGGTTAAAGTACAAAATTGGGATAAGACAATTTCTACAATCCCCACTTATGCTCTTATTTCGGAGCCTGTCAAGAATTGGCGCGGGATGACTGAAAGTGGTGGACGTCGTATTAAGCGTTCACTGAATATCGATATTCAAAGCATTCGTTTTTGTGACCAGGAGATGTTGGATGAATTTACAAAAATTCGTTATATAAAACGGCATATTCAAACAAAACTTGAGAAGCTGCAGCGTTTTCATAGTGAACAACAAATCGACACAACTGATTTAGTTAATAGCCGCAGATTGACTAATATAGGTACATTACGCGCCTATGTTCGAGCTTATTTAGAAAATCACCCTGACATTAACCAAGATATGACCCTGATGGTGCGACAAAGACCACCGACAGAACATGGGCTTCCACTAGAAATTTATTGTTTTTGTGCCGACAAGGACTGGGTTAACTTTGAAGGGGTCCAAAGCGATATATTTGACCACTTGCTGGCTATATTGCCGGCGTTCAAACTAAGAGCCTACCAACGTGTTAGTGATAGACCCTAAATAAAAGGTTCTGGCCTATACTGAATCAGGCCAACTAATTTTAAACGTTAGTTAACGCATAAACAAACACTGCAAACAAACCGAAAGCAGACGCACCAAAAAAGCCGTATTCAATCTTAGACTGCATAACGTTAACACCCTCTGGTGTGGGTAAAAGGCTCATAATAATGCTGCTAATACCTAAAACAAAAGTGATCAATGTAAAACCAAATAAAATGGGTTCGTACCAATTGCTCATCAGCCAATTCCTATGTATTTTAAACAGCAACTATTATGCACCAAAAATGCAGGATGCTAAAAGACATAAAAGTAAAAAGGTATATGCGTGTTTATCAATCGCCTATCGGCCTAATGGCCAAACTGCTCACTTATTGGTCTTGTTCACTATTTGATCTGTAATATTTTCCTAATCTAAACACAAATAAAAGTTATCTTGTTGTTTTTAAAGTTTTTATATTTATGGCCTAGGCTTTGCTTAGTGCAGGCAGTGCAGATAATAAATTACCATTAATAAGTCAGGAGAATTTTATGCGTTCTATGTTACTCATTGGAACTTTAGTTTGTTATTCACTTCCAGTCTTGGCCTTAGATTCAAGTAATAAGTGCAACGTAGAACTCAACGGCAACATGCAGTTAGAAAACAATGTATTGACAGTCGTATTAGATAACGATACCCATATGACCATTGACCAAGATAAAATATTGTATGTTGATGGTATTGCCTTGACGCTGGATACCAAACAACAAGGCTGGGTAGATAACTATTATGACGGTATTAATCAAGCGGTGCCGCAGGCTGCATCAATAGCAACAGATGCCGTCGCACTAGCAAGTATTGCATTGCATGAGGTATTTACCGAATTATTAGGCTCAGATAGCACTGAGCTTGCAGATTTATCTGAAGAATTACGCAACCTTGATCAGCAAATCCAATACAACTTTTATGCAGATAATGGTGACATTCGTTTATATTCTAGTTCTTTTGAAAACGGTAAATTTTTTGGTAAACAATGGGAGGCACAGTTTGAGGAAGCGATCAAAAACTTGGCCACCGAATCAATAGGCCATTTAATGGTAGCCATAGGCACACAGCTTATTTTTAGTGGCGAAGATATGCATGAATTCGAAAAAAAAATGGATCGTTTTGGCGAACAGATGGAACTAAAAGTGAAATATCAAGCCACAGCGTTAGAGAAAAAAGCAGGCGTTTTTTGCGCAACCCTAGCTCAAGTAGATTTTGCTGAAACACAATTAAAGCGGATTAAACACCTAGCAGACTTAGATATTATTCAAGTGCAAGACCAGCCTGATAGGATGTGATACCGTTTCAAAAAATATCTTCTTGGAATATGTAAATGCAAATAGCAGTGATTGGTTGTGGTTGGTTGGGGATGCCTCTCGCAATTAGTTTACAAAAAAGTGGCCATGATATTGTGGCCACGTGTCGCAGTGAACAAAAAGCCGAGGAGTTAACAAAATTAGGCTTTGATACTCAAAAGTATCAGTTGGGTGACGAGTTGTCACATGACCACTTTAACAAACTATTTGCATCTAAGGTGCTGGTGTTAAACATTCCTGTAGGACGAACAACCCCCACCACAGAAAATTTTGCGAAACACATGCAAGTACTACTAAAACATGCTGCAGACAAACAAATACAAAACCTTATTTTCATTAGTACTACGTCGGTTTATGGTGATAAGAGCGATGTAGTGACTGAGCAAAGCCCAACACTTGCACAAACTCCGTCAGGGCGAATCAATTTAGCGGTTGAAGTGTTAGCAAAGCAGTATTTTGCTGGTCGTAGTACCGTTATTCGACCTGCTGGTTTGGTAGGTAAAGACCGTCATCCTGCTCACTATCTAGCTGGTAAAACAGGTTTACTTAACCCCGATAATAGGGTCAATTTAGTGCATCAAGCTGATGTTGTTTGTGCAATTAAAACGGTCATCGAACAAGATATCTGGGGACAGACCTTGCACTTAAGTGCCTTAGAACATCCCACTCGTGCCGAATATTATACCTGGGCAGCGGGCAAACTTAGCCTCTGTGCACCTAAGTTTGTTAAAGGTGAAGGTGTTGCCTTAGGTAAACAAATTGACGCCACTAAAAGTTTGCAGTTATTAGGTTTATCGCTTAAATATCCCAGCCCGTTCGATATGATTGAGCTGTGACACGCGAGCTACTACCCATTTTTTTTAGGGGCGCTTGAATTAAAAGCGCTTAACCTATCAATGCAGTACCGAAATATTTAAGCGCGACCGTATTAGCAAAAATTATCGCTAGGAAAATTGGAATAAACGTCCTCAGAGCAAAATTCACATAGCGCTCCAGAAAACTATTTTTAAAGTCAGGTGCACCTCTATCCAATTCCTTATTGAAAGCCTGCGTTTTCCATTTGTAGCTGACAAATAAGCAAATCAAAAGCCCATTTAAAGGCAAAATAGTTTCATAAAATACGTCATAAACCAAATCAAAGAAAGATTTAGGTTTATCCGCCCCTCCATAGCTGATGAAAGAGGTGAAAAAATCAAAAAGTCCGAATGAAAATGCGCACATGAGTGCAAAAACTACCAGTAAACTGCCGCAAATTAATAACGAACTTTTACGCTGTATATTTTTTTCACTCATTAACGCAGCCACCGGCACTTCAAATATAGACACTAATGAAGTGATGGCAGCAAAAAACACTAGTAAGAAGAAGATGCTTGCCACAGCACTTGCCCCTATGTATCCCAAGGTATCTTGTAATGCTAAAAATATTTGCGGTAAGTAAGAGAAAATCATCGATATTGACGATTCACTGAGATCACTTGGGTTAACAGAAGGATTAAAAGAAAATATTGCTGGCAGGATCATAAGACCCGCTGTAAAAGCAACCGCTGTATCTGTTAAGCCAACTAGTATTGCCGAGGTTGGTAAATTAGACCGTTTGTCAATATAACTACCATAAGTGATCATTATCCCCATACCCAGTGACAGCGAGAAAAAGGCTTGTGAAAGTGCACTATTAATGACGCTAGCACTTATTTTATCAAAATCAGGAACGAGGTAAAACTTTAAACCTGCCATAGCATTTTCACGAGTTAACACAAAAATAACCATACCGATCAGCATAACAAAAAGCGCCGGCATAAGAATCTTTGCGGCTTTTTCAATTCCCTGTTTAACCCCGCCTTGCAAAATTAAATATACAATAGCAAGAACACCAGCCATATAAAAAAACAGGCTGTTACCTGTAATGAAATGATTAAAAGTGGCAGGGTCAGCGAGTACATCGAGGTTACCGATACTTGATTCAACCAAGTAACCGAAAATCCACACTGTAATGACTAAGTAAAACACAGCAATCATAAAGGGGGTAATAATGGATAACCAACCGGCGAAGCGCCAACCTTTATTGCCACCGGATAGTGACGTTAGCGCGCCTAATGGGTCTTTTTGACTGGCCCTACCCAATGTCATTTCTGCAATCATGACGGGTAAACAAATTGCTACTACAAATATGGCGTACATTAGCAGAAATGCCCCACCACCGTTTTTAGCGGCACCTACAGGGAAACCCACTAAATTGCCAATGCCTACAGCTGATCCAGCTGCAGCTAGAATAAAACCTAAACGTGACCCAAACTGCTCGCGAGGTGCGCCCATAACCTATCCCTAATTATTTTTATAATTTGAATAGATATTACCAGTAGAGTTTAAGAAAGTCTTTTTTGTTAACAATACAGCAGCTACAAAATTCAGCACCCATGTTTACAACAAACTACCACGGGATAACATTGCCTTGCCAATCAATATAATGGGGGCCATTTTCTGGGGTAAGGTTAGGGATGATTTGAAGTAATTGAGTGGCAGTAAAGTCGGTACTAAATAGTTTACCTGTGGGAACCTTCGACTGAAACGGCTTGGATAATTCAGTTTCAACTGTGCCGGGGTGGTAACTTATTAGTGTGATGTTTTTAGCTCTTCTCTGACATTCTATTTGCGCACATTTTATCAGCATATTAAGTGCTGACTTACTAGCACGATAGCCATACCAGCCGCCTAAACTGTTATCACTTATACTGCCAACTCTGGCACTAAAAAACACTAATTTCGAGGGCTCAGGTCCCTTAAGCAATTTTTCTACATTTTTTAACCAGATAGCAGGTAAAATTGCATTAGTCGTTAGGTAAAAACTTAGCTTATCCTTCTGAATATCTTCCAAACGTTTTTCAGGCATGAATTTTTGATTGTTATCAGCGGTTGAATGTAATGCACCTATGCAACACACAACTAGACTAAACTGGCCTCCCGCTTGCTTAAGCTGTTGACAATATTCAGCTACCAAATCTTCACTTTCAGAATCAAGACTATAATACTGGACCCCTTCAATAGGCGATGCTGGAAGACTTCGAGATACTGCATACACGTGTTCGTACTTACCTGATTCATGTAACTGCTTTACCAACGTTTTTCCAATGCCGCCTGAAGCACCAATGACCAATGCATTACCTTTAAACATCAACTTTTTCACCTTTATTTTCACAAGGGACACACCGCTTTTTCCCAGTTAAAAGATAAGAGATTCTGTAACGATATTTGGCAAAAATATTATACGCTATATCAGCAAACCATCTTATTACTGGCCATCTTAAAGGCGCATATACCCAGCCTTTACCTACTAATTTCCAAGCTAAATAAGTGACGTCTAATCCACTTATCATACTACCATCAGCCAAATAACCGTGAATACGAGCATCGAGTGTTTGCCAGTCTAAATGGGGATAATCTATAAAAAATGAAGCTTCTTGAATATCTACAAACTTAATGTTTTTTTGCTTATCTAGCTGCTTTAATTTGTTCATTTCTATAGAACATAGAGGACAATAACCATCAAAAAATATTGTCAAAGGAGAATTTTGCATAATTAGTAAATATATTCATTTGAATCATATAATAATTACGTTAATAGATGCTTAGTGGATTACATTCACTAAGACTTATTTCGCTAACAGCCTTTGTAACTTAGTTAAAAAATCTCACTAAGTAGTATTGTGACGAAGAGTGGGCGCTAGTCAAACCATTCTGGTTGTATGGGCACACTGAACAACAGGGGCGCAAACATTTGGTAATGTGCGCGATTTTGAACACACTGAACGTTGTTTAAGTACACCGCCTTCCAAGGGTCATTAATAAGCCACAAAGTATTATCTATGACCGCCACACCTTCAATTGAAGCATTGTCCATGGCCTCATAGTTTTCACATCCTTGAGTGCTCGCTTTGATTTCAGCAAAAAAATCGATAGGTAAAATCAGCGTCTCTTCCTTGCCAGATAAATCTACCACCCATAATGTTTCATCATTTCTGGCAGCTACTAGCAAAAATTCTCTGCCATCAGATGTTTGGTAATAATCCATGCCGTTAATGGGATGATTACCACTTTCGAAGACTGGTAACTTCAAAGTGAATTTTTTCACAACTGCAAATTCATCTGAACGCCAAAACTCACGATGTATTTGTAAAGAAAAAATCCTCGCATTTTTGCTACTGTCTTTTTCAACGCCTAGATATAAAGTGCGAGCTTGACCAAATGCGAGGGCTTCAATGCCATCATTAGGGAAATCGCCAATTTGCATATTAGCTGTAAACTGAATAGGGCGAATATGGGTCATCAACGCTTTATTGTTTGGCTGCAACTCAAGCCGAACAAGCAATTTTGGAAAATGTGTTGAGCCTGAGTTGAGGTGTTTTTGTTGGCAAACCTCTGACATCGGTTCGGCGTATGAAGCATCTTCTGTGACCACATAAAATACTTGGTCGTCATCAGGGTCAACGGTTAATGCTTCTAGATCAGGGTTATTGGTTAAATAAGCGGCAAAACAGCTTGTTTGCAACTCTTCAGATAAAATCATTGGAAAATCGGGGCCGCTTAACAACGCATCATCTTTAGAAATAGTTCTAAGGCGCAGACGTTGGGAAGGATGGGCACTTCGATCGCTCAAGGTCAATAACCCATCACGCCATTTAACTAAGCCCGATGGTTGCGGGTTAAGCATCACTTGGCCATCTTGTTCCATTATCCAACGCCCATTGACTCGCAAGTTTTGCTCTATTGGTTCTATCTGCTCTACTTGTGCCGATGCATGTTCTTTTCCACAGCTCACTAATACGCTGCAAATCCCTATGATAAAAGCCACATACACTTTCATATACTGTCTAATCTCGCGGTCATCAATTATTAATCCTTAAATAGTTTACCCTACTCAAAATTATGAATAAATATAAAACCTTACCATCTGGTCAATATTTATTACTCACACGTAAAAAGCACATTTGTAGCGCAAATGAATTAAAGTATGCTGGTAAAATCGAGTTTAATCAAAGCACCCCATTAACAGGACACTATGAATAACAACCAATTAAAAATAGGCCTTTTTTATGGCTCTACCACTTGTTACACCGAAATGGCTGCTGAAAAAATTCAGGCAAAAATAAACCTGTTAGTGGGTAATGACTGTGTAGAGTTATTTAATATTAAAGATGTATCGCTGACACAAGCACAAAGTTTTGATACTTTGATTTTTGGCATTTCCACTTGGGATTTTGGCGAATTACAAGAAGACTGGGAATCGACCTGGCAAAACATCGCAGAACTAAACTTAACTGACAAAACTGTGGCCATTTTTGGTTTAGGCGATCAATTAGGTTATGCAGAATGGTTTCAAGATGCCGTAGGCATGTTGCACGACGAATTACTGGTATTAGGTTGTGATTTTATTGGCTACTGGCCAAACCAGGGTTATGAATTCATCGCTTCAAAAGCGCTCACAGAAGATAAAAGCTTTTTTGTGGGCTTAAGTCTTGATGATGAAAATCAATATGACTTAACTGATAAACGTATCGACAATTGGTGTAATCAGTTAATAGCTGAAATAAACACGTTGTAGACATCACCTTGCAAACACCAGACTCGCGTATTCACAAACCTTACTATCGTAATGGCCCTTCTCACCGAGATGGTGCCGATGTTAGTTTTCAGGATATCGTTAAAATTTTTGGCTTCCGAACTGCCTCTGTCGGCAAATGGGTCACAGCTGAAGAACAGCAAATTGCAGCCAATCTATTTTTTGACGCCTTATGCGATTTAATGGATATCTTACAAGTACCAGAGGCAGTAATTTCACTAAACGGTAGCTTATCCTTAGCTTTTGGTAGCGGCGGAAGAAAACATAGTAGCGCTCACTATGAGTCAAATACAAAAAAATTAGCATTGGCGAAAAATGCTGGGGGCGGTGCACTTGCTCACGAATGGTTTCATGCGTTTGACCATTATATATGTGACAAATTATTTGTTGAGGCATCCCACGAGCAATTTGCTTCTCAATGTTGGTTGCAAGACAAGCCACAAATATCACATCAACTGAATGTCAAACTTAGCCAATGTTTTGAGACTATATTTTTAGGTGCTGATAAAAGCCAACCGAATGAATATGTTAAACGCAGTGCCCAAGCAGATAAGTTATTAAAAACATTTTATTATGCACGCCCACAAGAGTTGGGTGCGCGAGCCTTTGAGGCGTGTATTCAGGATCATTTCACCAAGAACGCATTTCTGGTTCAAGGCACTAAACAAAGTCCGGAAGCAAAAATGGGCATATACCCAGCAGAGCAACTTCGAGTCACTATTTCGGAAAATATACTGGATTATTTTTATCATTTGGGACGAGCTATGAAAAACGAGAAGCCATAAACCGGCTTTAGGTTTAGCATCTAAGGTAATCGAATATATGTTCTTATCTATGCAAGTTAGATTTATTTAGCTTATTTCAAATTATCTTTTTCGATGTCTCTAAAACCTATAGGGCTATCCAGAAATAAGACTTGTGTTTGTTAAACATTCATTTGTCTCCTAAATATCCTGTTTTAATGCCATAAAAGTCAGTTTACAACTTAATTTATAACGTTGTATAAGGTAATGAATATTGTTTATTGCCTGGTTTAGAAATACAGTTTCGATGAATTCTGGTGCTTAGAAAAAAACGCTATAAAGTCCATCTCGCTTGACACTGCGAACCTATGTAAGTGGTTAATGCATACTTTATACAAACGTGAAATGTCTTATACGATTAAACTTATTAGAAACACATGTAATATTTTTGGATGCTTTATAAATTCCACTTAGACCTAAGAAATGCACCGTCAAAATCAACTCTTTATATCTGCCCAGAGCAACAAATTACAAAACCTACTGGATTATTTTTTTCATTTGGGGCACGCTGGGCAAGTGAAATAACCTTAAATAAGAGTTATTTGTTAATAGTTTGATAATTAATGGATGCTCTGAAGCTAAACTGCCTCTATAATAGGTAGTCTTGTTTTAACCCAATTGGCGATTTATACCGATGAAAAGAAAAAAACACGGCAGTTCTGATGACGACGCTGCAATTGATATGACTCCCATGTTGGACATAGTGTTCATCATGCTTATCTTCTTTATTGTGACCACTTCTTTCGTAAAAGAAAAAGGTTTGGAAGTTAATCGTCCTAAAGATTCTAAAACACCACCACCACCGACCAATGTAAAGTCTTTGTCGATTCGAGTGAATGAAGACGGCACTATTGTAGTTAATGGTCGTGAGGTAGATATACGCCGCGTTGAAGCGAATATTCAAAGCTTTTTGGCTGAAAACAACCAAGATTCTGCGGCAGTTCAAGCCCATCCAAAAGCTAAACACGGTGATGTAACTGAAGTTATCAACGAAGTGAAAAGAGCTGGTATTTCAAATATATCAGTATTGGTTGGTAAATAAAGTCTACAAACAGGTTTGACTAAAAAAGCCGCTATTCATTGAATAGCGGCTTTTTTTTTAGTGAGTGAATCAAATTTGAAAATTTATTCTAGATCTAATGGCTCTGGCGACAGGATGATACCTGTACTGTCGGCATACAAGTGGTCTTCTGGTAAAAATGTCACTCCACCAAAGTTAACTGCCACGTCTATTTCGCCCGTCTCTTGGTCATCTGCGCTAACAGGAATGGAAGTAATGGCATGAATACCAATGTTTATTTCTTCCAGCTCATCTACTTCACGTACGCTGCCGTAACATACAATCCCTTCCCAACCATTATCGAAAGCTAACTGAGCGGCACTAGAATCTATTAACGCTCTGCGCATAGAGCCACCACCATCGATTAGCAAGACTTTACCTAATCCTGGCTGTTTTAATGTTTTCAGAACCAGTCCTTTATCCTCAAAACATTTGATAGTTGTAATTTCACCACCATAAGAGGCCCGTCCTCCAAAACTTACAAACATGGGGTCAACCACGTCAACACTGTCGGCAAAGACGTCACAAAGAGTAGAAGTATTGTAATCCATGTTTGTTCCAAATATAGCTGAGTAAAGTTTGAGTATACTGTTAGTGCTCAGCAAATCCAGCGTAAACCAATTTTTGAAGCTGTTTAGTACTGTCATTAAGACTTTGCAAAAGTGTCATCTAGTTTTCATAGTCCATGTATACAGTTTCATTTGACAATCAAAGTGTGGGCTTAAGTAATGAAATCTTTAGCACAATATGACGTAGCATTTTTCCATTGGGTATTTAATCTTACAACCAATAGAAATTGTCGCTGGATAAAGTGGCTATCTAAAACTGGTGACGGTCAACTTTACCTTATACTCGGCCTGTCGCTTTGGTGGTTGGAGCCCGAATATGGCGGATTATTTCTATACTCAGGATTACTGGCTTACATGTTAGAAATTCCTGCCTACGTATTGCTGAAAAAAGGTTTGAAACGTGAACGGCCTTGCTATCATATTAGTGAACTTAGCGCCTATATAGTGCCGTCAGATAAATTTAGTTTGCCCTCTGGACACACCGCAGCAGCTTTTCTGATGGCATCTTTGATCGCCCATTTTTATCCAACATTAAGTGTTGTTGCATACGTATGGGCAAGTTGTATAGGTTGCTCCAGAGTCCTCTTAGGTGTTCACTACCCCAGCGATATAATTGCAGGTGTATTATTGGGGTTAGCTATATCCACAATAAGTTTGTTGATACTTTAAGGACTAATATGTAAAGGTTAGATATCGACACTGATGCCGGTTCATACAAGCTTCAGTCTAAGTTGTTATTAGTAGCTAGCGTAAAGAGACACCTTGAGAATAATCTGATTTTATCTGCCCCTAATACTTAGCTGAAAATACCTTTAAACCTCCCCAGCGACATCATTAGTCAGAAATAACGTGAGTGAACTTAAAATTGATAAGGATCTCATTTTTAAATTAGTTATTTCATATTGCATAAAATAACCAATTTAAACCTAGCAACGCTTGTTTTTATCCTTGGTAGTGACATTATTGCGGCCTATACATTAACGGGTGGTTATGATGGCAAAAAGAACAAAATTTAATGTAATTGGCTTGGCTTTATTGGTGGTATTCGTACTCACTGCCTGCGGTCAAAAACGTGCTTTATATTTACCTGAAAAGCCTAGCACAAACACCACCACACCGGACTCAAAAACATCAACGCAGTCCGCCGAAGAAGGAAAAGATTGATATGGATTACTTTGCCTATAAAGATCAACAACTGTTTGCTGAAGACGTAGCGCTTGAAACAGTGGCTCAAGCATACGGTACACCATGTTATGTATACTCGAAAGCCACAATTGAAAGGCATTGGCATGCATTTGATAGCGCAGCAGGTAATCAGCCACACTTAATTTGTTACGCAGTTAAAGCTAATTCTAATTTAGCAGTATTAAATGTGATGGCCAAACTAGGCTCAGGCTTTGATATTGTTTCTGGTGGTGAGCTCTCACGAGTTCTCAAGGCTGGCGGAGATCCCAGCAAAGTGGTGTTTTCTGGAGTGGGTAAAACACACACTGAAATTGCATTAGCCTTAGAACATAATATTAAGTGTTTTAATGTCGAATCACGCAGTGAACTAGCGCGTATAAACGAGGTCGCTGAGCAAGCAGGTAAAAAAGCCCCCATCTCGATTCGAGTTAATCCTGATGTAGATGCTAAAACCCATCCGTACATTTCTACAGGTCTTAAAGACAACAAGTTTGGAGTAGAGCGCCAACAAGCAGTCGAAATTTACCAATATGCGTATAGCCTACCCTTTTTAAATGTGATTGGTATTGATTGCCATATTGGCTCTCAACTCACTGAGTTAGCACCTTTTGTTGATGCTTTGAATATATTGCTTAATTTGATAGATGAATTAGCCGAACAAAATATCCATATACAACATCTTGATGTAGGTGGTGGACTAGGCGTGACTTATAACGATGAAAAACCACCTCACCCAGATCAGTATACTCAAGCCATCACTGAACGTTTACAGGGACGAGAAAAGTTATTACTCATCTTTGAGCCCGGTCGTGCGATCATGGCTAATGCTGGAGTGTTACTAACCAAGGTCGAGTTTTTAAAACAAGGTGCAGAGAAAAACTTTGCGATTGTTGACGCGGCTATGAATGATCTTATTCGCCCAGCGCTTTACTCCGCATGGCAGAATATCATTCCTGTAAACGCTAAGCTTGAGAGAGCCAAAGCGGTTTATGACATAGTAGGACCTATCTGTGAAACTGGTGATTTTCTTGGAAAAGACCGCGAGTTGACTATCGCACCCAATGATTATCTTGCTGTACGCAGTGCTGGTGCATATGGTTTTGTTATGGCGTCTAACTATAATAGTCGATGCAAAGCCGCAGAGGTGTTAATTGACGGTGACAACATGCATTTAGTCAGAGAGCGCGAAAAAATAGAACAGTTATTTGAGAGTGAGCACATACCCACATAAATACATTTTATTGTTCCCATCAATTATTTGATAAACATTGTGACTATTTAGCCTGTATCTAGTTAAAGACATAGTCAGTCTTTCGCTGAAATGATATAACTAATTCATATTTCCAATACGTATTAAGTTGCGCGTGTTGATAACAATTTTAGCTAAGTAGTCGCAATGCAAGTTCAGTTTTCAAAGATGCATGGTCTGGGAAATGATTTTGTTGTTATTGATAACGTAACTCAAAACGTATTTTTTTCCAAAGAGAAGATCCAACAGCTCTCAGACAGAAATTTTGGTATAGGATTTGATCAACTTTTAATGGTTGAGCCTCCCTATGATCCAGAGCAAGATTTTCATTACAGAATATTTAACGCAGATGGCTCTGAGGTTTCTCAGTGTGGCAATGGCGCACGTTGTTTTGCCCGCTTTGTAAAAATGAAAGGCCTAACTAATCGTAATAAAATTGTGGTTAGCACTAAATCAGGTCGCATGGTGCTCTACCTTGAGAAAGATGGACAAGTTACTGTCAATATGGGTGTTCCCGAATTTGAGCCAAACTTGGTGCCAATCAAAGCAAATAAGCGCGAAAAAGTGTATATATTGAGAGCTCAAGAGCAAACTTTTTTTTGCGGTGTTGTTTCTATGGGTAACCCACATTGTGTGTTGTTGGTTGACGATGTAGAAACTGCAGATGTTGAAACTATGGGCCCCTTGCTTGAGAAACACGAACGTTTTATTGAAGGCGCAAACGTTGGGTTTATGCAGATTATTAATCACAGCCATATCAAACTTCGAGTTTTTGAAAGAGGTGTAGGTGAAACATTAGCTTGTGGCAGCGGTGCATGTGCAGCGGTAGCTGTGGGTCAATTACAAAATAGATTAAGTAAAGATGTAAGAGTTGATTTGCGAGGTGGTAGTTTGAAAATACGTTGGCAAGGCAATGACAATGTATTAAAAATGACAGGCGCAGCTGAGCATATTTTTGATGGGTACATTAACCTTTGAGTAAAGAGTTGCAAAATAAAATGGATATAATGAATGCATTTAAATCTGAAAATTTAATTGATGCTGAGCAAGTAGCTGCCTACCTACTTGAAAATCCTGACTTTTTCATACAATTCCCACAAATTGTTGAGAAAATCAGTATTCCTCACTCACACAAAGGCAGTGTATCTTTGGTGGAACTGCAAAGTGAACAGCTGCGTAAAAAGGTCAAAAGCCTCAGTCAAAAGTTGAATCAATTAATTTTTATTGCCAAACAAAATGAAGCTATTTATCGTATTTATGCAGATTTGAATATGCGCATTTTAAAGTGTACCAATTTTGGTGACCTCACTTTTATTTTAGAAGAAGTCATTCAAGAAAACCTACAATTAGCATCCGTTACCTTAAAGCCTTTCAAAGGTGCTCATGCTTTACCTGAGATCCAGCGTCGCTTATTTATTGAGAAACGTTTTAAAACACAGCAGTTTTTCTTTGGTCGTTTAAGCGACCATGAACGCAAATTATTGTTTGCTGATCAAGAAGCTAACTCGGTTGCTTTATTACTCATCGGGGATCTAGGTGAACTTGGAATTTTAGCAATAGGTAGCAAAGACCCAGGACACTTTAATCCGAGTATGGATACTTTATTGATAACACAACTGCAGCAATTTTTAGGGGTTTTGTTACCTAAAATGCTAAATTATTGAGTACAAAGTTGTCAAAACCAAGCTTACATATTTGGTTAGAAAAATATCTTGCGTATTTGAGGTATGAAAAAAATCTAGCTCATAATTCCATAGAAAATTATCAGCGGCAGCTAATGGTATCTTTCAATCAATCTGATGTAGAAGATTGGTCAACGTTTACTACATCAGATGTACGCAATATCTTAAACGAGGCGCGAAAAAGTGGCCTAGGCTCTCGCTCAATTGCTTTACGCTTATCATCTATCCGAGGTTTTTGTGACTTTTTAGTTCAACAAGGACAATTAACACAAAACCCAGCCTCATCAGTTCAAGCACCTAAACAAGCCAAACCATTGCCAAAACAATTGAATGTTGATGAGATGCATCAATTGCTGGATATCAAAGAGGATGACCTTCTAGCTATACGAGATAAGGCCATGATGGAACTTATGTATAGTTGTGGCTTACGTTTATCAGAACTGGCTAATCTTAATATCAAAAGCATTCAACCCGACAGACAACTAAAAGTCCTAGGTAAAGGTAATAAAGAACGTTTGTTACCAATTGGTAGAATTGCCTCAGAAGCATTAACTGTCTGGTTAAAAATAAGGCCAGAATTAACTTCTAATGAAGAACCCGCATTGTTTGTAAGTATGCGCAAAAATAGGATTGGCACTAGGCAAATAGCGAAACGTATGAAATTGTGGGCTATTCGACAAAACCTAGAGCAATCGGTTAACCCACACAAATTACGACACAGTTTTGCCACACATGTCTTAGAGTCAAGCTCAGACTTAAGGGCAGTGCAAGAATTACTAGGGCATGCTAATTTATCTACAACACAAGTATATACTCACCTGAACTTTCAACATCTGGCTCACGTATACGACAGCGCACATCCAAGAGCAAAAAAGTCTACACCATCTTAAAATTCAAAAAGAATATATATTCCTAAATGATTTATTATAAAAAACTTAAACCAATTCAAGCGATTACTTTTGACTTAGATGACACCTTATACGAGAACACGAGTGTGATCGTTCAGGCAGAACATTCTTTAATCGAATTTATGCATAATCAATATCCTGTAACTAAAGATGTAAACAAGTATTTTTGGCGCACTCAACAAAAAGCACGTTTTTTAGCCAACCCATTATTAAAAAATGACATGAGTGAATTGAGACGGCTTTCACTTGAATCTGGTTTTATGGTACTAGGCTTATTAGGCAACGAGCTAGATGAAGCGACTAAACGGTGTTTCGAATATTTCTATTTTCAAAGAAGTAATTTCACCTTAAACGGACACATTCATGCTTTACTAAAGGCCTTATCAGATAGATTACCTTTAGTCGCCATTACCAATGGTAATGTTAACCTGCAACAGATTGGACTTGACGAGTATTTTAGTACCTGCTTTAAAGCTAGTATTGAATTGCCAATGAAGCCCAATAAAGCGATGTTTGATGCAGCACAGGTTTATCTAAATATTTCACCCGCAAACATTTTACATGTAGGTGATAACTTGGAAAAAGACATATATGGTGCACTAAAAGCTGGTTATCAGACGGCTTGGTATGCTGAAGATAGAGAAATGAATATATGTAATGAAAAAGCACACCTTTTACCTCATGTACAATTGAGTCAATTAACTCAGTTGTTAGCGCTTATTTAAACCTACTCAAGCCATTCGAATAAGCAGCAGGCCCTAATCTTCCAATATATTTTGTTGCATGGTGTCGCAGGGTTTTTGACAGGTAGGTCTACCAACAATTTTGGCAGGGATACCGGCCACTGTTACATGTGCTGGCACATCATCGAGTACCACACTACCCGCACCTACTTTGGCACCAGCACCTATAATAATATTACCTAAGATTTTAGCCCCTGCACCTATCATAACCCCTTCACGCACCTTAGGATGACGATCGCCTGCTTCATTTCCCGTTCCGCCAAGTGTCACAGATTGCATAATAGAGACATTATTCTCAATAACAGCTGTTTCGCCCACCACAACTCCAGTTGCATGATCAAACATAACCCCCTGACCTATTGTTGCTGCAGGATGAATGTCTACCGAAAAAACCTCTGAATTTCGACTTTGAATAAACAGGGCCAAGTCTTTGCGTCCAGCCATCCAAAGTTGACCGGCTAACCTATGTACTTGGATAGCTTGAAAACCCTTAAAATTTAATAACACAGTCAAAAAAGAATGCACTGCGGGGTCACGCTTAAACACTGCTTGAATATCACATATTCCAGCCTCTACAATTTCAGGATGCAACAAATAACTTTGTTCAAACATGGCCCTTAGAGATAAAGAGCCCATTACATTATCAGCTAATTTATTTGACAAAATAAAACTTAAAGCGGTTTCAAAGTTGAGATGAGCCAATATACAGGTGTGAACATAACTTGATAAAAGAGGTTCTTTGTTCACCAGTTGCTCTGCCTCTTCTTTGAGTTGCAGCCAGAATTCAATACACATGCTTTTTCCTATTATCTAAACTTCAACCAGTTCAAAGCGTTATATTGGGTTAAGTTTAGTGTATTTAAATACAGTGTTACTGATATACTAAAAATAGTTTTTTTTTAATATATTTTGTGTGTAATGGATGTATCTCGACTTCTTGACCAGTTAAACGACAAACAACGTGATGCAGTGGCGGCTCCTGCATCTGACATGCTTATCTTAGCCGGCGCAGGCAGCGGAAAAACGCGAGTTTTGGTGCATCGTATTGCATGGTTAATGGAAGTTGAGGGCATCGCGTCATACGGTATCTTAGCGGTCACTTTTACCAATAAAGCCGCCAAAGAAATGCGCGGCCGCATAGAGCAACTGCAGGGCAGCGCACTAAATAGTATGTGGATTGGTACCTTTCATGGTATCGCTCATCGCTTATTGCGTGCTCATCATGCAGATGTTGGTTTACCTCAAAATTTCACTATTTTAGACTCGGATGATCAATATCGATTGGTTAGACGTGTACTTAAAAGTCTCAATCTTGATGAAAAACACTGGGCTCCAAAAGGTATACAGTGGTATATCAACGGTAATAAAGACGAAGGGTTACGGCCACAGCATATAGAAACACATGGTGATGCGACGCAACAAAAAATGCGAGAAATTTATCAGACCTATCAACAAACATGTGATCGCGCTGGGTTAGTTGATTTTGCTGAATTGTTACTTAGAGCGCATGAATTATGGTTAAACAATCCTTCGGTGTTAGAGCACTATCAAAAACGCTTTAGGGCAATCTTGGTAGACGAGTTTCAAGACACCAACAATATTCAATATGCTTGGTTACGTATACTTGCCGCCCCTAGCAACAATATGATTATTGTTGGCGATGATGATCAATCAATCTACGGTTGGCGTGGTGCAAACGTAGAAAACATTCAACATTTTTTGCGGGATTTTAAAGGCGCGAAAACCATAAGGCTTGAGCAAAATTACCGCTCTACTGGCAATATATTAAAAGCAGCAAATACCGTCATCGATAATAACCAAGGTCGATTAGGAAAAAAACTATGGACAGAAGATAGTCCCGGTGAGCTTATTTCCTTATACGCAGGATTTAATGAGTTAGACGAAGCCCGTTTTAATATTTCACGTATCAAAGAGTGGCGAGACAACGGCAATGCTTTGTCTGGTTGTGCGATTTTATATCGCAATAACGCTCAGTCGCGTGTGCTTGAAGAAGCACTGTTACAAGAGTCTATTGCATATCGCATATACGGCGGTCTCCGATTCTTCGAACGTCAAGAAATTCGCGACGCTTTAGGTTATTTACGTTTGATTAATCAGACTATAGATGACGCTGCATTTGAGCGAATTGTGAATACACCCACTCGAGGGCTTGGTAATAAAACACTAGGGCAAATTCGCGAACTTGCTCGTGATTCAGAATTATCCATGTGGGATGCCAGCACACAAATACTCGCTGAAAACCGTTTAACTGGCAGGGCCTCTAATGCTCTCATTTCTTTTACTAAGTTAATCACTCAGCTCACACAAGACGTTGTAGGGTTACCGTTAGAACAGCAAGCTGATCATGTGATCAAACACTCTGGCTTATTTGCTATGTATAAGGCAGAGAAAGGTGAAAAATCCCAAGCACGAATTGAAAACTTGGAAGAGTTAGTCACCGCATGTAAACAATTTATGGTGCCAGAAGAAGCGGACAACATGACCCCTATGTCTGCTTTTTTAGCGCATGCGTCTCTGGAAGCAGGGGATAATCAAGCTGACAAACATCAAGATGCCGTTCAAATGATGACCATTCACACCGCAAAAGGCCTAGAGTTCCCATTAGTCTTTATGGTGGGTGTTGAAGAAGGTATGTTCCCGAGTCAGATGAGTAATGAAGAACCAGGTAAAATAGAAGAAGAACGCCGTCTTTGTTATGTAGGCATGACACGAGCTATGCAAAAATTATATATTACATACGCCGAAAACAGGCGAGTATATGGTCAGGATAAATATCACACCCCTTCACGTTTTATAAAGGAGATCCCAACTGATTGTATAGAGGAAGTGCGTTTGCGGACGACCATAACTCGACCAGTTCAGAATCGATTTACTCCCGTTACTGGTCATACTGCGTTCGAATCAACAGGTTTCCAATTAGGAGAAAGAGTGTCCCACCCTAAATTTGCCGAAGGTACGGTGTTGAATTATGAGGGCAGTGGCGAACATGCAAGAGTACAAATTAACTTTGATGAACTGGGTAGTAAATGGTTAGTCATGTCATTTGCAAAATTAACGAAAGTCTAATTTTTCAGCGTGTGAAACAGATTAATCTGCTGGATTAATTTTTATCACTAGATCTTAGTGTATGCAACGCAAATTATGACTAATCGAAGACAGCAGAACCAGTATGAACATGATGTGCAATCTTATAGCTCACATTGATGAGACAAAATTACTCTCTATTTACAACACACGTTTAGTGCAAGTAAAACATTTCTTTCTGGTTCAGCCCCAGAACGATACCTTTAGGCAATTCTGACTGTTTAATGGGTACACCTAACAGGCGCCGTTTTTAAGCGGCTTGCGGCAAATCTAATTAGAGCCATGCCTAAATCACAAAGACTA
>JBNMPD010000034.1:0-19214 GCA_051276225.1 Flavobacteriales bacterium | reverse complement strand
CATTGGGATCCTATAAATAAACAGGATCGGTGGGAATTTCTTTGGCAGAATCAAGGCGCAGGTAATTTTATCGATGTGAGTGACATTGTCGACATTGGTACATTTACTGCTGCGGAAGACGGTGATGAGCCACAATTAAAATACGAGTATTCTTTTACGCCTGTGTTTGCTGATTTTAACAATGACCGTTTTCCAGATATTTTGCTTAGTGCTGACTATAGCTACAGTAAGGTGTTGGTTAATAATGCAGGAGCAGGTTATGTTGATTTTACCCCTCCCACTATCAACGATAGATCTGGTATGGGTGCCACAGTAGCTGATTACGACAATGATGGTGATTTGGACTGGTATGTGTCAGCCATAGGTGACACGGTAGAAAAGTCTTTTAACACTGGCCAGTTAGATGGTAGTCGTATGTATCAAAATGATGGTCAGGGTAATTATACCGATGTCACTGATGCAGCAGGTGTGAGACAAGCATATTGGGGCTGGGGAACCTGTTTTGCTGATTTTAACAATGATGGTTTCCAGGATCTTTTTGCGGTAAATGGTTATGATGGATGGACCGAACAACAATCAGTAGACCGTTCTTTTGAGCGCTTTAATGATGACCGTGCAGTGCTATATATTAATAATGGTGACAGTACTTTCACCGAAAAGGGAGTGGAGTTAGGAATAACACATACCGCTATGGGTCGAGGTCTGGTATGTCACGATTATGATCGAGACGGTGACCTTGACATGCTGATTGCAAATAGTGGCGAGTCCCCCAGTTTATTTCGAAATAACAGTTTTGCAAATGGTAATAATTTTCTCAATATTCAGCTTAAAGGTTCTAGGTTAAATCCCCAGGCAGTGGGTGCTCAAATTTATATTACAGTAAACGGCAAGCAACAAATGCGTGAGTTACAACTGGGGAATAATTATGTCTCCCAGAGCCCAGTTGAAGCGCACTTTGGTATTGCTGCAAATCAAGTTATTGAAAAAGTGCTTGTCGTTTGGCCGGGATTAGCAGCTCAAACAAGCGAGTTAAGCGATGTGCAAGCTAACCAGTTTTTAGTGATTTACCATCCCAAGTAACGATGTATAAGATGATTTTGTCGGAATTACGGGTGGTTAATACTTGGTAGTATAATCTTTACAGTTAAGCCTAGTCATTTTGTGCCTGTTGCTGGCTGTCAAGAAAATTAACGTCAGCAAAAATATAATCAGTAATTAACGCATAACATGTGCTGTATTGACAAGAAATCTAGAATTTGAACAAAAGCAAACGATGCCAGTTGCTTACAAGATAACGTATTTTAAACACAATATTTCAATAAGGTTGAACAAAAAATAATATGTCCAATTATCAAACTATCGACAAAGATCGCGTCCCATTTGGACAAAAAGCGGCCTATGGAACTGGTACTCTTGTACTTAATCTACTGCCGGCTTCCTTAGGGATTTTTGCTTTTTTCTTGATCACCGCATTCGGTGTAGACCCATTATTAGCTGGGCTATTGGCTGGGTTACCTAGGCTTTTTGACGCCATAACCGATCCTATTATGGGGTTTATTACCGATAACACTTCATCTAAGTGGGGCAGAAGGAGACCTTACATAGTGGTAGGTGCCATTTTGAGCGGCATATTTTTTGCCCTTTTATGGCAACTCAACCCTGAGGCATCACAAAATTATACGTTCTGGTATTTCTTGGTCTTTTCAATGGTTTTCACCATTGGTAACACTATGTATGCAACACCTTTTTTAGGCCTGGGTTACGAAATGGCCTCTGATTATAACGAGCGTACGCGCTTGATGGCTTTCTCTCAAGTTATGGGCCAAATTGCTTGGATGATAGTACCTTGGTTTTGGGTAATGATTGCCGATCCAGACCTGTTTGAAACACAAGCTGAAGGTGTTAGAACGTTATCTTTGTATGTAGCTGGCACTTGTATCGTATTGGGCATTATCCCCGGTTTATTTTGTAAAGGTATTGATAGCTCTCATATGGAGAATAGAGCTGAAATCTCACTCAGTACTATGTTTACTAATCTCAAAGCCGTATTCAAAGGCATAGGACAGGCGTTTAAAAACGCGTCATTTGTTAGATTATGTGGCGCGACTTTTTTGGTCTTTAATGGTTTTCAATTAGTCGCATCATTCGCTTTTTTCATCATTGTATTTCATATGTTTAATGGCGACTATGGCGCAACCGGTACTTGGCCTGGTTGGTATGCCACTGTCAGTGCTCTCGTCACTGCTTTTCTTGTTATTCCTATTGTAACTGTAATGGCAAATAAGTGGGGTAAACGTAATGCGTTTATAATCTCAACCTTGATATCAATTGTTGGTTATGGGCTTAAATGGTATGGCTTTAATCCTGAAAACCCTTGGTTGATCTTTATGCCAATCCCACTTATGTCTTTTGGTATTGGCGGGCTATTTACTCTGATGTTAAGCATGACTGCAGATGTGTGTGATATGGATGAGCTTAGAAATGGGATGCCACGAAGAGAGGGCACATTCGCATCAATATATTGGTTAATGGTAAAACTAGGTCAAGCCTTAGCATTAATACTGGGCGGTGTGGTCCTCAAAGTTGTCGGTTTTGATGCATCAGCAGCATCACAATCAATAGAAACAATGACTAATTTACGGATCGCAGATATCGTGATCCCAGCAACCACCGCAGCGTTAGCCATTATTGTGATGTGGAAATATGATTTAAATGAAGAAACGGCACACAAAATTAAAGAAGAACTAGTGGAAAGGCGCGGAGAGCTTTAACTATTAATTAATACCAAGGGCATGGTAAGCATTGATGCCCACTTAATTAATATTTAAACGCTATTTGAGCAGTGGATACCGCGCCTTGCACAGATGGTTAGGAGTGATCAACACATAATCTCAGGATATTGCTAAACCATAATACATCCTACAAAGTAATACCAAACAGGTATCGTCAACATTATTTACGGCAAATATTACCTTGTCGCTCTGAACTACTCCTTCTGTAAAAAAGTTGTGAAGCACCTCGAAAAAAAACAAACGAGCTAGTGGTTATTTTGATGTCTTTAGGCAACTTAGAATCTAGTGAAACAACGTCTATACGTTGCAGATGTGTATTTAGAAAAGAGATCCTGTGTTTTATAATATATGACTTAAAATAGTATTTTTATGAAGTGTTATGAAGTATGACGAAGATTGTGAGCATAATAAAACGCACATTAACCAATGTGGACTATCTGAGCCTAACCTTCTATTTTCAATACTAAATACTTTGCTGTCTCATGTATGGCGTGAGGCTAAAGCATTGTATTAATAGCTGTTTTGAGGTTGCATATTAGTTTAATTAGAAAAAACAACCGTTTGAAAGTGATTTAATCAGCATTAAGGGTACTCACTGGATTGTAACCAGCCCAGTACCCTTGTTGATTTCTAGTGCTAGCTTTTAACTAATAATGTTTCTAACTCTTCCAGGGTTTTGCCTTTGGTTTCAGGCACATATTTGAGGATTATCACTAACCCCACTAAAGCAAAACCGCCATAGGTCGCGAAGGTTAACGTTGCCCCTAAATTGGCGAGTTCCCATGGAAAAACTAACTGCACTAAAAAGCTAACCGCAGAGTTGATTAACCCTACAAATGAAATGGCGATACCCCTAATTCTGTTGGGAAATAATTCTGAAAATAGCACCCACATAACAGGTCCAAGAGACACTGCAAAACAAGCTACGAAGCCCAAAATGCTCAGCAATATCATAGTACCGTTCATCTGAATAGCAGCAGACACTAAATTTGATTCGAATTGACCTGCGGCCCCAGCACCTAATAGTTCGGTGATGGCTGATTTAAAAGCCAAATCGCTGTTAAAGGTGGTGCCTAAAATAGGTTGTAAAGCGGCTATATCTATTCCAGCGGGCAAAGCACTGACGGCTTGAGCCGTTAATGTATACGTCGCCGCATTAAACTGGTATGCCAAGCTAAACATACACACAATGATGCCAGTGACACCGACGACTAATAATGATTTACGACCTATTTTATCAATGAGTGCGATAGCAATTAAGGTAAATACCACATTGGTGATACCAACCAATATCGCTTGCATAAACGCGGCATCGGTACCCAAACCAGTTTGTTCAAATATCATTGGTGCGTAAAAGAAGACCGCATTAATACCTGTAATTTGCTGTAAAATAGCAATTGAAATACCCACTATCATGACTAAGCGCATTGAAGGTTTCAGTAATTCTAAAAAAGAGCCTTTGGTTTTATTTTTTTCTTTGTCAATGCTCAGACTTATTTGTGACACTTCTTTATCAGCTGCTTGCTCGCCTAAGGCTTTCTTGAGTATGAGTAATGCCTCACTGCTACGGCCTTTCATCATAAGCCAGCGAGGACTCTCAGGCACTATTGACAGACAAAGGAAGTACAGTAATGCTGGGATTGCTTCTATACCAAGCATCCAGCGCCAGTTCCATTTTTCAAGTCCCAAGGTTTGTACCCAATCGCTGTCTATTTCTGCTGACCGTAATATCAAAAAGTTAGTAAAAAAGGCTACCGAAATGCCCAACACAATATTTAGTTGATTGAGTGACACCATGCGGCCTCGATATTTAGCAGGACCAATTTCTGCGATATACATAGGGGCAATGATCAATGCTGCACCTACACCTAGACCACCCACCATACGGGCAATCACTAGTGTGAGAAAATTAGGGGCTAAAGCTGACGCGAGGGCTGATAAAAAAAACAGAGCCGCAGCACATTTAAGCACTGGTTTTCTGCCAAATCTATCGCTCAAAGGACCAGCCGTCACCATAGCGAATGTTGCGGTAAGCGATAACGAAGCCACAGCCCATCCTAATTCAATTTTAGATAGGTTAAACTCTGGTTCAATAAATTTAACAACACCTGATATTACTGATGCATCAAAACCCATTAGGAAACCGCCTAAGGCCACAATGATGGATACATAAAATACATAGAAAATGGTATGAGGCTGGTTTGTTTGCATTCTTACTGCCTATAATGTGGTTTATTGATAAAGACTATTCACTCAGAGCTTGTCACGCTAGACTATTACTCTTTTAAAGATCATGAATTGCGACAGAGCGGTCTATGTTAGCGATAGTACGGACTGAACTGATGGTGAGCAACATATACCGAGTGTAAACTCCAATCTGTAGTTAATACTAACGCGGTTGGCAAAATAGGAAAGCCATGTGACATCATTTTTTGAACGCCCACCCACTATGATTGGCCGTTATAGTGTTTACCAATTCGGTTTATTGCACTTAGGATTTTGGGCATTTGTTAGTACTGTCAGTTTTTTTTGTTTGACTTTGTGGTATGGGCCTTACGATTGGCCCCACATTGTGCATATTATTCTGCAGGCGTTATTAGGGCTGGTACTAACTTTGTTGTTATATGTAGCTTTTATGCATATATGGCATAGGCCTTTTATTTATCGCGCCACTGTGGGATTTTTGATGGTGTTGGTCGTGTCACTGATCTGGACTTTATTTAGAATTGAAGCCTTTATTCGTTTGACTGATATTAGTACCGAATGGGGTGAGTTTGGTGGTTGGCATTTTGCGAGTGTTTTTATATTTTTATGTTGGACCGGTCTGTTTCATGGTATGCGTTACAATGACCTGTTGCAGACTGAACACAGGATCATGTTAAAAGTGGAGGCTGAAGCCCGTGAAGAGCAGATGAAACGCATGCGAGCCCAAACTATTGCCCGAGACGCCCAAATAAAAATGTTGCGTTATCAATTGAATCCTCATTTTTTATGTAACACCCTAAACGCTATTAGCTCTTTGGTGGAAGTGAATGAATCTGAAAAAGCACAAAGCATGACTGTGCAATTGAGTCGATTTTTACGACACTCTCTAGATAATAACCCAGATACTAAACTATCACTGGAAAATGAAGTTAAGGCACTTAATCTGTACCTAGAAATCGAAAAAACACGATTTGGTGACAGATTGAATTTGGACTTTCATATTGATGATCAGGCCAAATTAGCCATGGTACCTAGCCTTTTGTTACAACCGATTATTGAGAACTCCATGAAACACGCGATTGCCCAAAACGAGTTGGGTGGCACGATTACACTTTTAGCTAAAGTGGTTGAGCAACGTCTAATTATGCAATTAAGTGACACGGGCAGTGGTAGCAAAATAGGTAAAAGCAAAATGGAAAGCTCTAAAGGCAGAGGCATAGGTTTGCGCAACACCAATGAACGATTAAAAGCACTGTATGAAAATGACTTTACGGTGAGTATTGACCTCTTGCCATTAGGCGGACTTAGAACCACTATAGAAATACCCTGCGAATATAGTATCACGGGCAGCGGGTATCCAATGAGCAATCAAGAACGGCTATCAGGAAACGAGTATAAAGTATGATCAAACTAAGGACGCTGATAGTTGATGACGAACCTTTAGCAATAAAATTGCTTAGCGCAAAACTCAGTAAAATAGCGGAGGTTGAAATTGTTGGTGAATGTAAAAATGGTCGAGAAGCCATAGCTGCAACATTAGACTTAGCCCCTGATTTAATTTTTCTGGATATTCAGATGCCTGGTTTAAATGGCTTTGATGTGGTTAAAGGCATACAAAGTGATATTTTGCCATTAATTGTGTTTACCACCGCTTATGAACAATATGCGTTAGATGCATTTGATGTGCAGGCAGTGGATTATATCTTAAAGCCAATAGATGATGAACGTATAGGCAGAGCTGTTCAGCGAGCGATACAACGTTTGAATGTGACAGACCAGTCTGTGAACAAACGTCCTATTCTAGGAGCGATAGATGCCATTAATCATAAAGATTTCACAGTAACTGAGGCCCCTGCGAGTCCATCGTTGCATCAGTTATCGAGTGTTGTTGAGCGCAAAGTGGTGATTAAGGATAGAGATGAAATCACTATCTTGAAGCAATCCGAGATTGAATGGGTGGACGCAGCCGGTGATTATGTCTGTTTACATGCCCAAGGTGAAACGCATATTAAGCGCAGTACCCTTAAAGAATTGTTAGATGAATTGGACGATAGCATTTTCAAAAGAGTTCATCGTTCTACTATAGTGAACCTGAATTTTATTGAGAAGGTGATCCCACATACAAAAGGCGAATTCTTTTTACAGTTGAGTGAGTTTGAAAAAATAAAAGTTAGCCGTAACTACAAAGATGCAATTAAGCATTTTTTGTTAGGGAAGTAAGCAAGTTTTGAGCTTTTAGTTTCGAATATCGTAGCTAAAAGCTTGTACAACAGTACCTTACGCTTATTTTTTCTTGATTTTAGACACTTTCGCTTTTGATTTTTTTGCTTGGTAAGGCGAAGACTTGTCGTGACTTATTTTTGTTTCGCTGGCTTTGTTACTGCGGTTATTACGCGTATTTTTTGCCACGCTTTTCAACAAGCTGATACGGTTGCTGACTTCAAATCCTACTTTAACGATACGTTTTATTTTACTACCAATCAGTTTTTCTATACGAGCAACCGTATTTTCTTCTTCACGGCTGACAAATGATATGGCGTAGCCTTCTTTTCCTGCACGACCAGTTCTACCAATGCGGTGCACATAATCCTCAGGTAGATAAGGTAGGTTGTAATTCACAACGTAGTCCAAGCCTTGAATATCTAAGCCACGAGCGGCTACTTCTGTGGCTATTAACACTTGTAATTTTGCTGATTTAAAATCGGCAATAGCTCGGCGACGAGCACCTTGGCTTTTGTCCGCATGGCATACTGCAGCGTCAATTTTGCTTCGTTTTAATGCGGCCATAAGTTCATCGGCTTGTTGCTTAGTACTGGTAAACACCAAAACCTGAAACCAATTTTGTTCTTTTAATAAGGCTTTGAACAAATCAATCTTGCGTGACTCTTCTACAGGATACATAACATGTGAAACTGTTTCGGCTGCGGCATTGATTTTGTTTACCCGAAGCACCGTGTGATTGTTCAGTAACTTATGGGATAACTCATTCACTGCAGGAGATGAAGTCGCAGAGAATAATAAAGTCTGTCGTTTTTTGGCTGTGTATTGCAATATATTTTGCACATCAGCGATAAAACCCATATCCAACATACGGTCTGCTTCATCGAGTACCACAAACTCAGCATTGGCTAAATTGACATTACTCAGTTCTAAATGTTCGATTAAGCGTCCTGGTGTTGAAATTAGAATATCTATACCACCTTTAAGCTTACTGGCTTGCCCGCCCATTTTCACGCCACCATAAAGTGCCGTCACTTTTAAAGGTAAAAACTGCGCGTAGGCACCAATAGTGTTGGCGAGTTGCTCAGCTAATTCTCTGGTTGGCGTTAGGATCAATGCCCGTGGACTACCTGATAAAGTATCCTTAGGTTTATCCAATATTTGTTGCAATATAGGTAAAGCAAAGGCTGCTGTTTTACCTGTACCGGTTTGCGCATTAACTAATAAGTCTTTGCCTCTGCGCGCAGGAACGATGGCTTGTTCTTGCACAGGCGTCATTTCAGTATAACCACAGACTGCGAGAGCCTGTTGGATTTCATTGGCAAAACCTAAATTTGAAAATTTCATACTGATCCTGTGCGACTGCAAAAAGCGAGGCGGGAATATACAGCATTTTAGCTTAGAAAGTCAGATTGTTTGTGGTTTTTGTGTACACAAGGTATGTTCTTTTATTATGACAAGTTATCGGGGCGTGTAGAAGTTTTAGCAGAAAGTAAAAAGCCGCTAGCATAGAACTATGATAGCACTGTTGCTAGACGGCCCAGGGAGGTGACAGTTCACTAGGCTGTCAATAATAAGTCGTTTTTTTTAGGCGAAAGTTCAAAATTAATTGAAATATAAGTTTTGCGTTATAATTAAATAATAGGGATAAAAAATGAAAACGTTATATGTGGGTCTGGGTCTCGCCTTGTTGTTATTAGGTTGCGATAAAAATGAAGTGGGTGATATATCACTTGGCGTTTTCACTACACAGGATATAAAGTTAAATACTCTGGTTGACCCTATTGTTACTGGTGTGACGTGCCATGTTGCTAGCATTGAAGCGGATCTCAGCTTGTCCGACCCTTCTGACAGTTCAATCGCTTGCAGACAAACGGGAGAAATTAGCGTTGCAATGATAGCGGCTGTCGATAAATCTAAATCAGGCGAAGTGGTTTTTAAAAAATCAAAAAGTATCTTTTTTAAGAGTATGAAAATACGTCGAGTGTTTGATGAACAAAGTCAAACCTTGATGTATGTGTCGTATGCTACTAAGGAAACCTCTGGAAGCTTTAAACACAGTCTTTCGACCGTGCCTTTGTGGGGCACTCAAGCATACGACATGTCTACAAAGTCTGAATTGTAAAATGCCACAACCTCGCACCCAAGTGTCATTTGCAATCGAAGAGGCACTAAAAAAAATGTTGAAGGGCTCAGTTCCTATTATTAGCACCAGTGAGTTGGCTGATTCAATTAAGTGTGAGTCTGATTGGCTGATACTAGATAGTCGTGAATTAATTGAGTTTGACATTAGCCATCTACCAAATGCAAGGTGGGTAGGCTATCACGACTTTTCTATGTCCAGGGTAAACGCTACCCCAAAAGATACAAAAGTGGTGGTGTATTGCTCCATAGGTGTGCGCAGTGAAAAAACAGCTGAAAAACTCATAACCTCCGGACTCTCCAACGTGTGGAATTTATATGGTGGCATTTTTGCTTGGGCAAATGAGCACAAATCACTAGTCGAACAATCTCAGAAGCCAACGTTAGCAGTGCATGGTTACGATCATAACTGGGCTAAGTTGCTCGATCATCATTTACATTGCATACATACTAAATAGTTACAATTGTTAGCTCTCACACATATTTACAACACTTTATTAGCGATTTTTTCCCAGTATTCTGAACCCAATTCAATTTTGCTACGACCTTAAGTTATGAAAAGAAATAGTGAACACATTTTATCAGAATGGTTGGTGGTGAATTGTCAACTGGGTGATTCCTATGCACTACAACAGCTGATGAAAATTTGGTATCCCAAGTTGTTACGTTATGCCTTTAGGCAGTTAGGTGACGAACAAAGAGCTCAAGACGCAGTACAAAATACCTTTGAAGTAGTGAGTAAAACCATCCGTAAACTTAAAGATCCAGGTTCTTTTGCTAAATGGGTTTACCAAATTTTACAAAATAAGGGCGTTGACATCATTCGGCAAAAGCAAAGACAAGACAGGCTTTGTGATGAATATGTGCATTTTCAAGATTTACATGCAGCCGAGCAACCTAGATTAGATGATGGCCCAGAAGATTTTTACTTCGAACAAATGTTGAGTAGTTTGGAACCGCAGCTTTATCAACTTGTGCATCTGCATTATCTAGAAGGATTTAGCATGCTTGAAATAAGTGATTTGTTAGCTATCCCAACAGGGACCATTAAGTCTCGCCTGCACCAAGCAAGAAAACTAATACAAAATAGTCAAATTGGAGAAACCTTATGAAAAATATAAATCAAAAAATACTCGAAGCATTACAAGATGATAAAGCCGCACATGAGTTTTCAGAAGAACAAGCCAATGCATTGCAATTAATTGGACAAAGTTTTAAAGGTACGTTTCGTTTAACCTTTGTAGTGGTGGTTAGTTTACAATTGATATTTGTAGGGTTGGCTATTTATTGTGCTTATCATTTGGTAAACGAGTTGGATATAGGTTTAAAAATCAATTGGCTTGCAGGTACATTGTCAACTGTTGTTGCATTTGCTATTGCCCGTATATGGTTTTTTATGGAGCTAAATCGATTATCGGTGATACGTGAAGTGAAACGCGTAGAATTACAAATCTCTTTGTTAGCTGAGTCTTATCAAAAGTAATATGCCTTGATTTCAACATGCGACAAAGATATGAAAAGGGAAATTGCAGCGCATAGTAAAGATATAATTACTTTTTGGTTTGAAGACATTGAACCCGCAAAATAGTGGAGCAAGGACGTTTAGTTTGATGGGAAGATTATCGATCTGTTTGCTGAAGTGCATCGAGCGGCAAATTGTTGTGAGTTGGCTCATTGGCGAAAAAAGTCACAAGGTCGTTTAGCTGAAATTATCATTTTAGAGCAGTTTTCCCGCAATATGTTTCGTGACACTGCACAGTCTTTTTCTTCTGATCCAGTAACATTAGCTCAGGAGGCTATTTCTGTAGGTGTGGAAGTCGAACTAGATCAAAGCCAACGAGGCTTTTTGTATATGCCGTTTATGCACAGCGAGTCGCTAATTATTCATGATGTTGCTGTGCAGCTATATACAGTTAACGGTTCTCAATATACTTTGGATTTTGAGTTCAAACATCGGAGTATTATCCAAGGATTTGGCCGTTATCCTCATAGAAACGCTATTCTAGGTCGCACTTCAACCCAAGCTGAACTTGAGTTTTTAACCCAAGCCAATTCTTTATTTTAAGAATAAAACCAACTGATTGCCTGAATGTTTTTCTGAGGTTTACACTCACAAGTTAAGATGAGTACGGGTATAAACACATCAACTAAAAACGTTCACAAATAATAGTCTTGTGATAAAGTTATAAAAATCAATTGTCTAGCGTTTTTATGATTTGTTGAGTCCGATAGTATGAAAATGAGAAAGTGGCCTGGATTTATTATTCTATTTGTTTTTACCTCATGTGCTGAGGCTAAGCCGGTGCATGTCGCAGTGGCTGCAAACTTTAGCAAAACCATGAAAAGTCTGGTCGCTGAATTTGAAAAAACATCTGACTATCAGATCGCCTTATCTTTTGGTTCATCTGGAAAATTTTATGCACAAATTAAACAAGGTGCACCTTATGAATTATTTTTTTCTGCTGATCAAGCCAAGCCTGATGCTTTGCAAAAAGAGGGACTCGTGATTGCTTCAAGCCGGTTTACTTACGCTCTTGGTCGCCTTGCTTTGTGGAGTGCTCACCCTGACTTTACTGATAAAATAGAGATTAAACTAAAAGATGGCTCGTTTAATAAACTGGCGATTGCTAATCCTAAATTGGCACCTTATGGAGCCGCTGCTTTACAGGTACTCAGGTATTTAGAGTTAATTGATGTTACTCAACCCAAATGGGTGCGAGGTGAAAATATTGCGCAAACATATCAGTTTGTGAGTTCTGGTAACGCAGACTTAGGCTTTATTGCTTTGTCGCAGTTGTTAGGCATAAATAAAGCGAATAACATTAATCGAGGATCTTATTGGTTGCTGCCCGACAAAATGCATCATCCCATTAAACAAGATGTTGTGTTACTCCGCTCTGCTGAAAAAAGCCTAGGTGCCAAAGCTTTTTTAGATTTTATACACACTGATAAAGCTCAAAATATTATTGCCCAGTACGGTTATCTTTCTTTGAACAGTTTAAAAAATTTAAATGTAGGTCAAGACATATGAGTCTTACTGATAGCGATATTGCAACTATCTGGTTGACGCTGCGCTTAGCGACAACTGTCACGATATTATTACTGATATTTGCTACACCCGTGGCCTGGTGGTTAGCCAGAACACGTTCTTGGTTTAAAGGCCCAGTAAGCGCGATAGTGGCTTTACCTTTAGTGCTTCCCCCCACGGTGTTAGGTTTTTACTTGTTATTAGCTATGGGACCAAATGGATCGATAGGGCAATTTACTCAAGCACTCGGACTGGGAACTTTACCTTTTACTTTTTGGGGACTAGTGGTTGCTTCGATGGTGTATTCCATGCCTTTTGTTGTGCAGCCTATTCAAAATGCAATTGAAGCTATTGGTCATCGACCTATAGAAGCGGCCGCGACTCTTGGGGCGGGACCCTTCGATCGTTTTTTTACGGTGGTGTTACCTTTAGCTAGACCGGGTTTTATGACAGCGACTATTCTTGGTTTTGCGCACACAGTGGGTGAGTTTGGCATTGTATTGATGATAGGTGGCAGTATTCCCGGTGAAACCCGTGTGGTATCCGTGCAAATCTATGATCATGTTGAAGCATTAGAATATGCTCAGGCTCATGCTTTGTCTGGCGTAATGGTTGTATTTTCATTTGTGGTGTTGTTAATACTGTATACCTTCCAGCGCAAACACAAAGCGGTGGGCATGACCTATGGCAGATAAAAACAAAAACATAAAAATGATAGATAAGCCGGTAACATCTGATCAGGGAATTCAGGCTTGTTTTTACCTACGTTATGCCTCGCCAGTAAAACCCTCTTTTGGTCTTGATATCGACATTGATATGCCAGGGCAGGGTATTACCGCTATTTTTGGCGAATCTGGCTCGGGTAAAACATCCTTGTTACGTTGTATTGCAGGTCTAGAAAAAAACGCTTCCGGCAGTTTGAATGTCAATGGAGAGTGCTGGCAGAATGCCTCCTCATTTGTCCCTACTCATAAACGGAGCTTGGGTTATGTGTTTCAAGAGGCCAGTCTATTTGAGCACTTAACAGCTATGGGTAATTTGCACTATGCCATCAAACGTAATCATCAAGCCGTTAACTCTGAATTATTAAATCAAGTTGTTAGCGTGATGGGCATTAAGGGCATATTGTCACAATTTCCGCAGCAGTTATCTGGTGGCGAAAAACAACGTGTGGCAATAGCTAGAGCATTATTAAGTCAACCAAAATTGTTGTTGATGGATGAGCCTCTAGCATCCCTAGATACCGCACGTAAGCTTGAAATATTGCCTTATTTAGAACGCCTGCGTAGCAGTTTTAATATCCCTATTTTGTACGTCAGTCATGCCGTAGATGAAATTGTACGACTAGCGGATCATGTTGTGATTATGCGACAAGGAAAAGTGGTTGCTCAAGGTGGCATAACAGAGCTATTTTCTAGAGCTAATTTACCATTAGGGGTGAGTAATGAAGTGGGGGCCATTCTCGAATGCAACGTAGTGGAAACAGACAAAAAATGGCATTTGATGCGGGTTACTTTTGATGGTGGTGAACTATGGTTGCCTAATGTTGAAAATAAACAAAATAATACACAACGCATACGTATATTGGCGAGCGATGTTAGCCTTACTTTAACCCCGCATATTGATAGCAGTATTCTTAACGTATTGTCTGGCAAAATTATAGAAATAATCAATGATGAAGATCCCGCTATGTCATTGGTCAGATTAAAAGTGGGGGCGAATTATTTACTGGCGCGTTTGACTTTAAAATCTTTACAAAAGCTCGATTTAACATTGGGTAAAAGCATCTGGATACAAATTAAGTCAGCCGCAATAGTGAGGTAGTTTGAGTATCTATCAACAGCCGATAATCGACTTTTAGGGCGATATGGAATACGCGATTGTTTTAATGGCCGCCTTGGCCCATGCAATTTGGAATGCATTAGTTAAAAACAGTGATGACAAATTGTTGTCGCTTACGTTTGTTCGTTTCATTGGTATTATTTTAGGTTGTATCGTTATTGTCACACAACCCAGTATGCAGATGTCTATATTGCCTTATGTGTTGCTGGCTTCGTGCATTCACTTTGTCTACTTCTATTGTTTAATTAATACCTACCAATTAGGTGATTTCTCTCAGGTATATCCAATCTCACGAGGATTAGCGTCAATGTTGGTATTGTTTGCCAGTATGTTCTTTGTGCAAGACAACTTAACCAGTTGGCAAATTTTTGGCACCTTGCTTATTTGCACAGGTTTGATTTATTTGGCAGCAAGTAATAGCACTATTGCTGCGGCTCCTTTAATTTTTGCTATCGCGACTTCTTTTTGTATTGCTGGATACACCCTAGTAAGCGGTGTGGGTGTGAGACTCAGTGAGTCATTTCTGGTCTACGCAGCATGGTTAGAAGTGGTAACAGGAGCTGGGGTGTTGTTGTTCAGCGTGATCAGAAGAGGTAAAGAAACCGTCGCTTTTGGTATTCGTAATTTGAAACACGGTAGTTTGACCGGAATATTGTCTATAGGGGGTTATAGCGCTGCTTTATGGGCGATGACAAAAGTGCCTATTTCATCGGTCGCTGCACTGCGAGAAACCAGTATTATTTTTGCTACATTAATTGGTGGTTACGTGCTGAAAGAAACGTTTGCTCTTGGTCGTGTTTTTGCCTCTAGCCTGGTTGTCACTGGAATCGCCTGCTTAGTTATATTATAGGTGATTATTTTCACTTAAAAGCCGGCTACTAAAGAAGTCAGATTTTCTGAGGTAAGTTGCTTAATAAATAACAACTCACCATGCTGAACTTTTATAGACTAAGGCCAAGTTTTACCAGTAACCATTATTTTGAAGCGTGAAGCGTGAAGCGTGAAGCTAGAAGATTAAATCCTATCGTTTTCTACCACAAAAATAGGTGACGCATCTAAACCATTTTCAGAAGCTCGAGCAATAACAGTTTTGCCATCTTTTTCAGAGGCACTAAAATCTCCTTTTGATATTTTTCACCATTAAGGTGCCTGTTTCTATTGCATTGCTTCACATCGCTGTACGAATAAGGCTGCTGCCACCACAAGATAGGTCTGTGTAGCAATCCTTGAGTCTTAAATTAAAATCAGACTTAACACGTTTTATTTTTTACATAGTTCACCTTTTTAATCTACCTTCACGAGCGCATAAATATTTTGTAATGCTTGGTTTCTAACGGCATGAGCACTGCTAGTTGTTAATAAAGAGATAGCTACTATAGCGATTGAAGAGTTAACTAATTTCAACATGGTCATTTTTTTGGAGTGATTGTCAAATATGGGATGAAACGTGCAGTATTTCGACAGCGAGCATTAAAAAGTAGTTGTCTTAATAAAAAAACTGAAAAATCACACCTAGGTATGATGCAAGTTAACTTATTTATATAAGTCAATTAAACGCGTATCCAACTTCAATGATATGAACACTTTAATGTTTACTTAAACTTTTTAGTTACCAAAGTCGATATTATTGAACTGTTTTAGGCTGAATGCTGGACGCTTTTTATAGAAAAAACCGGATGCAGAGCAACGCTTTAATATATTTTTTAGCTGCATTAAAAAACGATTGTCTTTAAAGGATTAGCTGCAAAAGTTGTGTATGACTGACGACAATGTCGGAAATAGAATAAAGATGCAGCTAACATGAATAACAGGTATGAAATTGGCTTCGCAGGACCTTTTTAAATTCTAATTGTAGGTTTAATATCATTAAAATTTATTGTAGTTGGGCTGGCAAAACCAGCCCTTGTTAAAAATATTGATTAACAACTAATTACGGTGAAACACACAGGCAACCTGCACAATGTGTTTTCACATCCAAATGCTCGGTACATCTAAATCAGCGCCACCTGTGCAATCTGATCACGCATCCAAATGTGCGCATCATCTAAATCAGCGCTCATGTGCCAGTATAAAAAGTATTCAAGTGGTGGCAATTCAAACGGTAGTTCGTACATAGACAAGTCATAGTGTTTAGCTAAGTGATAAGGTAAACATGCGATTAAATCAGTCTTCACTAGTGTCGAAGGAACAGTTAAAAAATGCTGGCTACGCATCACTACTTTACGTTTTTCACCTGCTTTATCTAACGCGACGTCTATAGGCCCCGCGCCAGTTTTTCTATGAGAAACGTTAATATGGCCGAGCTGTAAAAACGTATCCATGCTCATGCCTTGAGACAATGAGGGATGATTTTTTCGTGCCAGTACGACAAACCTATCTTGCGCGATTTTTTGTTTACATAAATGTTGATCACTAAATGATGAGGCATCGGCGTAAAAATCTAGATTACCACTAGCCATCGCTGATACGATGTTTTTTCGTTCAATCTCATAGTTTGTCAAAGATATTTTAGGTGCTTTTTTTTGTAATGAAGCGAGCAAACGAGGTATGACACTGACTTCAAGTAAATCTCTGCAAGCGAAGTTAAACGTTTTTTCAGCTTTTAGTGGATCAAAAATATGACTTTCTTGTACGCTTCTTCGTAACAAGCCTAATGCTTCTCTAGCTGGACCGATGATATTTTGCGCTACTGGTGTAGGAGTCATGCTGTGCCCAGTGCGAACAAATAGAGGATCGTTCAGCATTTCTCTTAAACGCGCTAATGAGTTACTGACCGCAGGTTGAGTGATACACAACACGTCTGCGGCTTTAGTTAAGCTTCCAGCTGTGTAAATAGCATCAAAAACAGCAAATAAATTTAAATCAATACGGTGCAAATTCATAAACATTACCTATAAAAAAGTCTACGAACAGGATACGTTATTTATTAGTTAAATCAATGTTTAGCTATAGTTAATATTCATTACATTGATATACGGAACCTTGTTAAGATATTGGTGATTACACAAACGAGACATTAATATGAATAAAAAACTATTAGAATTAACACTGGGTGAGCAACTACCAATAGGTGATTGGATCAGTATTTCTCAAGCAGATATAAATTTGTTCGCAGACGCGACTAATGATCATCAATGGATACATGTTGATCAGCAAAGGTGCAAAAAAGAAAGTCCATTCGGGACCACAATTGCTCATGGGTACTTAACTGTGACTCTTATGCCCAATTCACTTTATCAATCTATTGAGCCAGACCCTGTAAACAAGTCGTTATTAAATTATGGCGTTGATAAGATTCGTTTTGTTGAACCCGTTCGAGTGGATGATAGAGTCAGGTTTATATCGACTTTGATTAAGACAGAACAAAAGGCCTCAGGTATGTTGTTTTATTTTGAAACCATTGCGGAGATAGAAGGGCGGGATAAACCCGCAATGAAAGGTGTTTTTCTGACTTTATTAGTCGGTGCTTAGTGTTTTATTTTGCTATTTGACTGAACCGAATTATGATTCCAGGCCTAAAAATCTGCCACTTCCACTGGTCGGACCATACTGCGAATTAATGTTTACATATCAATAACAATCTATTTACATGCCAGCCTCTCCAACTTACTATCATGCCGAGTGTCTACGTTCTGTTTGTCAGGCACTTAGCAAACAATAATATTATAAGAATTAAATAGTTTGATGGTCTTTTGTTCAGGTTGTCCTACAGCATTCGTTTTTGGATGAGATATTTAATATCTAATAGCTAAAAGCTCACCTATTGGGGTCGCATTATGAAAATGAAAATGAAAACTAAACTAACAGCATTGGCAGTGGCAATTTCTGCTCAGCTTATACCTATGGGCAACCTCGCAATTGCTCAAGATCAAAGTGCCGAGAAAGAACAAGAATTCGAATTAATTATGGTAACGGGTAGTTTTGTAAGGCGCAGTGAAAATTTTTCCTCTCCTTCACCTCTGGCTGTTATTGATAGTGTGGCTATCGATGCCATTGGTGCCAAAAGCATTGGTGATATTACCCAAACACTGACTATTAATACTGGCGCAGAAAACACGCCTGATGCTTTTACTCAAAACGCAACAGCAGGCACATCAAATATTAATTTACGTGGGTTGGGTGTTTCTTCTACCCTAGTTTTGCTTAACAGTAAGCGCCAAGTTGTTACAGCCCAGCCTAATAATAGCGGTGTCAATTTTGTTGATACCAGTTCTTTAATACCTATGATTGCTTTAAACCGAATGGAAATAGTAAAGGATGGTGCATCAGCATTATACGGCTCTGATGCTGTAGCGGGTGTTGTTAACTTTATTACCAAGAGTGATTACGAAGGTACGCAAGTGTCACTTGATTATCAAGATGGCGCACACGGTGATAACAAAGAGTATACAGTGCAAGGTTTGTGGGGAACGGTGGGTAATGATAGCAGTTTGATGGCAGCTATCAGTTACACTAATCGTTCTCCTATGTTTACTGGAGATCGTCGCTTGAGTCGTCCTCAAGATGATACAAGCTCGTTAGGTAGCCCTGGTTCTTACTTTTTAGGCGGAACACCTTTCATAGACCCAACAGGATGTGAGGAGTTTGGTGGTTTCCCAAGACTGCTTGCACCATCGGGAACAGTACCAGGTTTAGAAATTGGATTTTGTGGTTTTGATTTTGGTAATGGTTATTCATTTGTGCCTGATGAATCACGTTTATCAACATTTGTGCAAGCAACAAAACAATTGACTGATAATGTTGAATGGACGACTGAAATTTCTACTGCTAGAAACAGAGCTGTAAGAGGGGGTTCACCAAGCTTTCCTATATTAACCTTCCCAACTGTTCCTGGAGACCATCCTAATAATCCGTTTGGGACAAATGTGTCATATTTTGGGCGCGAAGTAGGTAATGTGGGAGATGGAACATCTTTCCCTGGTGATCCAGCTAACACTGAATCTGACACCTTTAGATTCAGTACTATGTTGCAAGGCGAGTTAGAA
>JBNMPD010000033.1:0-20216 GCA_051276225.1 Flavobacteriales bacterium | reverse complement strand
CTAAAAATATTATCTGGCAAGTGGCCGATGCAGTAACAATTGGAACGGGTGCACATTTTGAAGGCACCATACTTGGTAAAACATTGATTGCCGTAAACACTGGGGCGTCGGTTAATGGCAGATTACTGGCTCAGACCGCAGTGACTTTGCAGATGAGTACTGTTAAGGCCCAATAAACGATAACCCATCACTTCAAAATAAGGTGTATCCGAACTCTTCTATACCGACACTTAAGGTGACGGCAGTAATTAGATATCGTTTGGGTCGCTGTTTTGTTGCTGGCCTATCGATTAATAAATCTGTGGAATAATTTTTTATTATGAATTACCTGACAAATAAGGGTGATAACTGGTTTACTTAAAATCGATGGGCCAGTTCACTTTGATTTGAATTCTAGATCAATAACTTACCTGAATATCGTTTATTTCTTCATATTTAAACTACTTATTTCTTGTTCTGTTTGCATCACTAATTGCGCCATTTTTTTGCCATGGGGCACGGGTCGTTTACTTTTCGGATCCACTTGTACAAATACAATATCATCAGCGAAGCAGATGGTTTTTTTAGTCGCCTTATTACGCACCAAGCAGGATACCGTAATTGACGTGCGGCCGACTTTTTTGGTTTCCAGACCAAACTCCACCACGTCACCCTGAACAGCAGGGGATTCAAAACTAATTTCACCAATATGCTTAGTCACCAGATAATTGGTTTCTAACTGACATATCGCATAAATTGCGGCTTCTTCGTCAATCCATTCTAAAGCGCGTCCACCAAATAACGCATTAGCATAATTTAAATCATTGGGCATAACTAACCTGCGGGATAAAAAGCGCATGTGGATTACCTTAGTAAAACGTAATATGATTACTCATTATATTACGTAAAGCCCTCGCCAGAAAATTATCACTTCAATCTAAGATAGATCAATGCGCTAGATGAGCGCCATCAATAACCCTAACCACACCAGCTACTTTTAAATAATTCTTGAGTCTCGAAGTTGACTAATGGCGTTGTTGTCATAACCTAATAACTCAGTCAACACATTAGCAGTATGTTCCCCTAGGTTTGGTGGTGCCTGATTATAACCGATAGGTGTACGAGAGAAATTAATAGGGTTTGCCACTGTGGGTACTTTGCCATTTTCGGGGTGGGTGAGCTCACCTAACATTTTACGATGTTTTATTTGTGGGTTATCAAAAACTTGCGCAATGTCATTAATTGGGCCACATGGCACACCATTTATTTCTAATTGTTGTAACCAAAAATTGCTGTTTTTTGCTTTGATGATGTTTGCCAATCGCTCGACCACTATTCCTCTGTTATTCACCCTTGCTTGATTTGTGGCAAAACAAGGGTCATTGATTAACGTTTGGCAATTTGCCACCTCACAAAAATCTGCAAATTGTGAGTCGTTGCCAATGGTTAAAATAATGTAGCCGTCTGCGGTTTGAAATGTTTGGTAGGGCACAATATTAGGGTGAGCATTGCCCATACGTTGCGGTGTTTCTTGGCTAACTAAATAGTTCATGCTTTGATTGGCCAAACAGGCCACTTGAACATCAAGCAAAGCAAGGTCGATATGTTGACCTAATCCTGATTTTTCACGCTCTATAATTGCGGCCTGTATCGCTGTGGTAGCGTACATGCCGGTGAGAATGTCGGTCAGCGCAACACCTACTTTTTGTGGGCCTCCGCCAGGCAAGTTATCGGGCTCGCCCGTTACACTCATCAGTCCGCCCATGCCTTGTAACAAAAAGTCATATCCGGCTCTTTGTGCATAAGGGCCATTTTGACCAAAGCCCGTTATTGAGCAATAAATCAACCTTGGGTTTATTGCTGATAAGCTAGCAAAATCAAGTTGGTATTTTTGCAAATTACCTACTTTGAAGTTTTCTATCAATACATCACAACTTTTTATCAGTTGGCGAATGATCGCTTGACCTTTTGGATGACGAATATCCACAGCAATAGAACGTTTGCCTCGATTAGCAGATAAAAAATAGGCCGATACTTCAGGGGATTCATCTTGTGAGTTGTTTAGATAAGGAGGGCCCCAGTGGCGGGTGTCATCCCCTTGAATTGGTTTTTCTACTTTGATTACTTCAGCACCCAAGTCTGCCAACATTTGTCCGGCCCAAGGTCCCGCCAAGATGCGGCTTAGTTCGAGCACGCGGATGTGTGAAAGGGGGGATAAGGTGGAAAGAGGTGAGGACATAAGTTGCTCAAAATTACGGAGTATCAACACATCATACAGACCTTATTTCAAAGGCCAAAAATATCTAACTGATTATTACTATTTTTAGGTAACACCATTGTGGTTATGGGATTATCGGCATAGAGCTGATTGAAGTCATTCACAAATGCCTCAGCTAACCAAGGTGCGTCGAATGTGTTGGCCATGTGAAAAAATAAATAGGGTGATTGGCCTGCATCTAACCATTGTTTGGTTTTGTGGATCCAAGGGGTGTAAAAAGGTTTGTTAGCTTGAATATTTGGATGCCCAACAAAACGCACTAAGGGGGTGCCTGATGTGGCAATGACATGGGTAGGCACTTTAGGTTTTTTTCTATGCGCACCTTCAATAATGCTGTCACCATCAGCAGGGCAGGCAAATAAAGCTCTGGTGTCCATAATCACGCGGTTTATGTTGTTTTCTATCAGCAGTTGATTGAGTGTTTTTTCATTATCACTTTTATCAAAGAAACCTAAATGCCTGACCTCAACAGCATAGCTAAAATCCTTAGGTAAAAGCTGAATGAAATTGGCTAAGTGACCTAATTGATTTGGGCTAAAGCTAGCAGGCAGCTGTAGCATTAAACAACCTAACTTATCTCCTAATAACGCCATACGATTAAGGATTAAGTGTAAATCATCTTCAATATTGAGAAGTTTTTTATCGTGACTGATACTGCGGTGAAACTTAAAGGTAAAACGAAAATCTTCAGAGACTTGCTCACCCCAACGCATAACCGTTTTTTTATCGGGGATATGATAAAAGCTGGTGTTGCCCTCCACACTATTAAAATGCTGAGCGTATGCGGCAAGACTTTTTTCTTTTGCTGTGTTGGCTGGAAACAGGCTACCAAACCACTGGTCATGGGTCCATATAGGACATCCGATTCTGACTAAAGCCACTTACTATTCTCTTTATAAAAACGTAATTAAAAACCATGAAAAAACGTAATGAAAAAAGCTCAAAAAAAAGCCCTCAAAAATGAGGGCATAGCTTAACAAATTTAAACACTACAACTTGATTATATTATTACCTGTGTCTCGGTCAATAAAACGTACAAAAGGGTCGATACCGGCAAATTTAGGTATTTCGTCAACAATTAGCTCTATTACCGTATCACCACTTTTAATAGCGTGAAGTCCTTGATAAATCACTTTATTATCAATGGCAAAATTATTTGGGTCTTCACTAAATAAAGCTATCTCTACTTCTTTAGCAAAAGGTTGTTCTGTTTCCTTACCTTTTCCGTTGGCGCTAAATTGTTGGGCTGATACGGTCAACATAACTTTGGTTTTGCCATTTTCAAGCGCTTCTTTTGTTACCTCTTTGGCGCGTAAGTCGTAAATAGTAATTTGTTCAAACAAGTCTTTAATGTAAGTCTGTTCTGTTTCATTCGAAACACTATTTAAATGTCTCACTAAGTCCAATGTTGTAGGATATAAGTCTTCTCTAAATTTATATTCATTTAGTAAAGCTTGTAAGGCTTGATTAAGACGAGTTTCACCTAGTTTGTTAACTAGGGCCATCATCACGACTGAGCCTTTGTTGTAATGAATGTATTGTTGGTTTTCTGAGCGGAGCAATGGCATTTCTTCAATTCGTTCAGCGCTGCGACCCCTTAGGTAGTCATCCAATTCATGGGTGAGGAATTTGCGCAGCCGAGTTTCGCCATATTTTTTCTTCATGACCATTAATGCACTATATTGCGATAACGTTTCTGACAATATGGCACTACCTTGCACATTGGCTGCGTTTAATTGATGCCCCCACCACTGGTGAGCTACCTCGTGAGCGGTGACGTAATAAACGGGATCAATATCTTCAGGATTACGTAAGTCTGAAATAAAACCAATTTTCTCAGAATAAGGCACCGTATTAGCAAAACTTTGCGCAAACCCTCGATAACCCGGAAACTCTATAATCCTGAGTTGTTGGTGTTGATAGGGACCAAATACCTGTTGAAAGTAGTCGAGTGAGTCTTGGCTCGACTCAATCATTCTGTCTACATTCCAATGATGATTTTTATGATAATAAACTTCAATATCAATACCATCATGTTTGACTTTCTTGCTCTCAAGATCAACAGACATCACGCTAAAAAAGTTGACAATAGGTGCGTCCATTTTGTACCGATAATAATTGCGACCCTCTTGTTGCCACTCTTTTTGCAAATAACCGGGCACTATGGCGAATTGATCGGCGCTGGTGGAAACGGTGGCACTAAAATCGATAAACTCCACTCCTTTACCAAAAAAGCTTTCTGTATAGCGGCTCGTATCTTCTAGCTTGTATGCCCGTTGCATTGGTTCTAAGTCACGTTTACGGCGTTCATGTTGATCGCTTATGCGGAAACCGTCGTTGAAGCCAAAAGACGGGAATAATTCGAAGTTATTAATAAATGTACCGTTTTTCACTAAGGTATTATCTTCACCTCTGTCCTTAAATCCTTGATGAGACCGAGTAATTTTAAATTGACCCGCGCGTTCTTCATCAGGTGCCATAGGTTGGTCAAACTCGAACCATGCAACATTATATTTGGTATCTATTGCCCCTAATTTTCCTCCAGGGATCACTATCTCGCGGACTTTGGTGTAGCGTGGAATATTGACTAGGAAACGAGTGATGGGCTGTTCTGTGCGGTTAATAAGTGTAACAACTGCGTTGGCTTCGATGCGTCGTTTTGCAGGGAATATGTCTATCGCAGCATCAATTCCAACAACGCTCGGCATCGGCGCGTCACGAAATTCTACATACTCTTTTTCGTAATCAGCTTGTGTGTTGAGTATTTCCTTTTGGCCATAAAAGTTGTTCAACACTTTAGTATTGTAGTGAATATAGCCACCTGTCGCCAAAAATATCAGCATGGCAGCTGAAGCAATACTTTTGCCTTGAATACCAAGCTGGTAATTTAACAAACTAAAACGTTGTTTAAGGGATGCCTGAGGTCCTCGTTGCCACATACCATAACTAATAATACCTAGCACCACTGAAAGGGCAGTCCAATAAAACATATACCAGTTCTGAGTCTGCATAAACCAGCCATAGCCATTCAAATCTGAATATTGCATAACTGGAGCGGCCGCAAAATTAAACATGTTGTGCTCAATGCCTATTGAATTGAAGGCAATGGACACAAATATGTAGCCAACAAAAATTAGCATACCTACATATTTATTGGGGCTGAGTACTTGAATTAAAAAAGCTAGCACTACGGTCAAACAAAAAGGCAATACTGCGAAATACATTAAGCTAATTACATATTGCCCTAACTCGATATTTTCATATCCCGATAGCAACTGTTTGATAATAGCGATGACCAAACCCAAAAAGTGCAGTGAAACGATCACTAACATCACGGCAAGTAATTTTGATAACCAAAAGGTGACGTTAGGCACCGGCATACTGTCTACAATATCCCCCATTCCCACCGTTCGTTCACGCCACACCACTTCTGCCGTGTAATACGTGATGACAATAATCGTCATCAAACTAAAAGAACCGACAATGATTTGCACTAAGGTTTGCGTGAGTGGCCAGTTTGGTGCGCCATAAATACCGTTTATATTGAAAAAACTGGCGATAAGTTGAAAGCCCGAGAACAACAATAAAACTGGGAATGCTGGGCTCAACACCACTTGTTTGATTTCAAACTTGGTACGAATAATAAATTGTGCAAAGCCATTATTGGCAGACGCTTTTATGGCTATATTGATGTTGGTGGGGATGAGGTCTATTCTTTCTTTCTTAGATTTTTTGATGACTTTGTTTGTAGCTAAATTTAATGGCTTAAACAGTCCGCCTGCGGTCAGTAAAATAAAGCTACCTACTGCTATCCACAATAATCTATTTTGTAATATTGCCCCCTCAAAAACCGATAACAGTGAATTCTTTTCAAAGGCTGTCCAATAGCGGGTATATTCGCGAAACGAATTAAGTCCAAAAGGGTCGAGCAGCGCCCTAATAGTCCGTTGCTCAGGTTCATTAAACACTTGCCCTGAAACAACATATAAAATAAACAGACCTAATGCACAGATATAACCTGCCATTACACTTTTAAACAGGTTAGTCGCGCCATAAAATAAAGCTGAAAGAACAAAAATGGTGGTAGTAGAAAAAATTAAGAAGGGTTGCAGGTACATCATCACGTTGTTTGCGCCAATTCTTTCGACATCAATCCAAGGCATCAAGCTTCCTGCAAATATACCCAGTGGCACCATGGCAAAAACGGTTAGACATATTAAATAAGCGCCCAAAAAACGCCCAAGGTTATAACTAAAAGGTTTGATGGGTTTGGTATAAATAATCTCTGACATCAAAGAAGTGTGGTTTCGTGTGGCAGTACCGGCCACAAAATTGACCACCATAAACATACCAAACACGCTTAAAATCAGCATGATTTGGGTGACAGCAAAGGGGCTATTAAACAATACATTACCCCCTGAGCCAATTTGCACCTGGTCAATAGTGATGGCTAAAAACGGCAATAAGAAAAAGACCAGACAGGTCACAATAAAAGAGGGTTGGCGAGTAAAATAGCGCCATTCAAACCCTAACATATGCGTAAACATAACAGTAATTCCTTATGCTGCTTGGGTTGAATGAGAGTTATGTTTAGAGCCATTTCGAGAATTATATAAGGTAGAGAAATACACATCTTCTAAAGACGCAGGGGTGCTTTCAAAGCCTTCAGGCGCTTCGGGTGCTAAAACATGTAAAACTGTACGACCAGCAAACAAGCGTTTTGAAATAACAGGTAGGGTATTTTCTAATACTGTCGCTTCTTCAAGGGATACTGTTTTACGCCAAATTTGCCCGTTTAAATCGGCGGTAATGTCCAGTGGATTGCCTTGCAATAATATTTCCCCGTTACCTAACACTGCCATATTTGGACACAGCTCAGACACGTCATCAACGATATGAGTCGATAAAATAATAACTTTTTCTTCGCCTAACGTGACCAGTAAATTATGAAAACGATTACGCTCTTCTGGGTCAAGACCAGCTGTTGGTTCGTCTACAATTAATAAATCAGGATCACCTAATAACGCCTGAGCAATACCAAAACGTTGGCGCATACCACCAGAAAAGCCACTGACCGCTTTTTTGCGATGTTGAAATAAATTAGTGTGCGCTAACAAACCATCTACCGCTTCCTTTCGCTCAGCTTTGTTGGCAATGCCTTTCAATATGGCTAAGTGGTCTAATAAATCAAGGGCGCTAACACGAGGATACACACCAAAATCTTGTGGTAAATAACCTAAGCGTTGACGTAATTCATTGGGTTGGGTTAACACATTGATTTGATCGAATTCAATGCTGCCTATATCCGGTTGTTGCAGTGTTGCAATCGTGCGCATTAAGCTGGATTTTCCAGCACCATTTGGGCCAAGCAAGCCAAACAAACCCTTAGGAATGTCTATGCTGACATTGTTCAGGGCTTTTACCCCATTGTCATAAGTTTTTGATATATCTTTAATCTTTAGCACCGTGTGATCCTTGTTTTTTACCTTTTATGCTTGTAAATATGCAGAATTCATTTTCAATAGTCTATAGAAGCAACATTTTCTTACGAAAATTGAGAATTTAATTTGGGTGAATGCTGATCCGGTATATACTGTGCGGCTTAATTTTTTCATCAGTGTTTACGTTTTAAAGGCGGTTTTTTCATGCGCACGGACTATTGTGGCAATATCAATTCATCTTATATCGGGCAAACCGTCACTTTGTGTGGCTGGGTTAATCGTAGTCGCGATCTAGGTGGGGTTATCTTTCTGGACCTACGCGATCGTGAAGGTGTGGTACAGGTGGTGTTTGATCCTGATTTAGCCGAAGTTTTTGATACAGCTAATAGCCTACGTAACGAATTTTGTGTGCAGTTAAGCGGTGAAGTGCGTCCCAGACCAACAGGTCAAGTTAACCAAGATATGTCTACCGGCGAAATCGAAATGCTCGGTAAATCCCTGACTATCCTAAATAAAGCAGCGCCGCTGCCATTAGATTGGAATCAAGAAAACTCTGAAGAACAACGACTAAAATACCGTTATTTAGACTTACGTCGTCCATTGATGAGTGATCGTTTAAAATTCAGAGCCAAAGTGACCAGCACTGTGCGCAATTATCTCGAAAACGATGGTTTCTTGGATATCGAAACGCCTATTCTGACCAAAGCGACACCCGAAGGTGCCCGTGATTATTTGGTGCCGAGCCGGACTCATAAAGGTCAGTTTTTCGCGTTGCCACAATCACCACAATTATTTAAACAATTATTGATGATGTCGGGCATGGACAAGTATTACCAAATCGTAAAATGTTTCCGTGATGAGGATTTACGCGCTGATCGCCAACCTGAATTCACCCAGATTGATATTGAAACTACCTTCCTAGATGCCGCGGGTGTGATGGCGATTACTGAAGGTCTGATACGTAATTTATTCCAAAAAATGTTGTCGGTAGATTTAGGCGAGTTCCCAAGTATGACTTATGCCGATGCCATGCGCCGTTTTGGTAGCGACAAACCTGACCTACGTAACCCACTAGAATTGACTGATATTGCTGATTTACTTAAAGACGTTGAATTTAAAGTATTCTCTGGTCCAGCAAATGATCCTAAAGGGCGTGTTGCAGCGATTTGTGTTCCGGGCGGAGCTAAGTTATCTCGCAAACAAATTGACGACTACGGTAAATTTGTCGGCATATACGGTGCTAAAGGTTTAGCTTGGATGAAGGTTAACGACCTTGCAACTGGTATGGAAGGTCTACAATCACCCATCCTTAAGTTCTTAAATGAAGACGTGGCTAAAGCTATTCTTGAACGTAGTGGCGCAAAAAGTGGCGATATTCTTTTATTTGGTGCCGATAGCAATACTGTTGTCACAGAAGCTTTAGGTGCCTTAAGACTTAAACTAGGTGAAGATTTAGAATTATTGGAAGGCAAGTGGAAACCACTTTGGGTTGTGGACTTCCCCATGTTTGAAGAGTTTGATGGTCAGTTCCATGCATTGCATCACCCGTTTACTGCACCAAGAGATATGACCCCAGATGAACTAGCGGCTAACCCTGCAGGTGCATTGTCAAATGCATACGACATGGTACTCAATGGTTGTGAATTGGGTGGTGGTTCGGTACGTATTCATCAACAAGATATGCAAGCAAGAGTATTTACATTGTTAGGCATTAGCGATGAAGAAGCTGAAGAGAAATTTGGTTTCTTACTGGAAGCACTCAAGTTTGGCGCACCACCTCATGCTGGTTTAGCCTTTGGTTTAGACCGTTTGGTGATGCTGATGACGGGTGCAACGTCGATCCGTGATGTGATGGCATTTCCTAAAACCAATACCGCAGCCTGTCCTTTGACAAACGCACCGGGTGAAGCCAACCCAGAGCAACTCAAAGAGCTGTCAATTCAAACGGTTCTTAGTTCAGCAGCAACATCTAACAAAGCTGACTGATTTAAATTACCAATGACATCACACTATCGTATTCCTCAATCTGCCCTCACGGTTGTATATAATTGCGCTGGGCTGGTGTTGGTGATGCAGCGCAATGATGATCCAGAATTTTGGCAATCAGTGACAGGTACCTTAGAGCAAGGTGAAAGGCCAATTGAGACGGCTCTACGCGAGGTGTTGGAAGAAACCAGTATTGATATTATAAAGTCTGCTTACCAGTTGATTAATTGCCAAAAAATCAATACTTACGACATCCGTGATAGATGGAAACATCGCTATCCACCGGGAACACCTTATAACACTGAACATGTATTTGTTGTTGAAGTCGCTAATGACCAATGTATAAGTTTGACAGAACACTCTGCTTACTTATGGTTAGATAAAACATCCGCTATGAACAAAGTGTGGTCAGATACTAATCGTGAAGCAATTTTTTTGTATGTACCTGATATTAATTTATAACTGCAATCGCAACATTGAACAGCTTGCTGCGATTTATCGAGTGATAAACTAATGGCGATTATTTTGGGCATTGATCCCGGTTCCCGTATTACGGGATATGGTGTCATCAGAAAAACTGGCCAAAAATCTGAATATATTGGTAGTGGTTGTATTCGTCTTCAGGGCGACGAACTGGCGTCTCGCTTAAAACAAATTTTTGATGGCGTGAGTGAAATAATTCACCAATTTCAACCGACTGACTTCGCAATCGAGCAAGTTTTTATGGCTAAAAACCCAGCCTCTGCATTAAAGTTAGGTCAAGCACGAGGTGCTGCAATAGTGGCAGCAACCGCTTTTGATTTACCTGTTGCTGAATATTCAGCGCGGCAAATCAAACAATCAGTGGTGGGTAATGGTAACGCGGACAAGTCCCAAGTGCAGCACATGGTGACTTATTTGTTAGGGTTGGCAGCTAAACCACAAGCCGATGCAGCCGATGCTTTGGCAGTAGCCCTGTGTCACAATCACACCCAACAAAGCTTAATCAAAATGTCCGGCCAAGCAACAAAAACTGTGCGTGGTCGGTTGAGATAACGCGCCTGCGATATACTCGGTTTTGATAACATACCTGCGGTCGAAAAAACCATAGTCATCCATACATCAGAACACTAAAGAGCATTTTTTTGTTTTTTTAACATTTCCTTTAAATCAGCCCACCAAAGGCGGGTATATTTTCTTCATAACCTAATGTCGCTTTAATTAATCAATCAATCTAGACAAACACGTTCACCACGCTTTGCGATTTTGAAACCTTTTTGTTGAACCAAATTATATTGTTCACTTGACGAATATCTAATCTGATTACTGTGGTTAATATGAAAAAACCTGACTTTTTCTTGTTCAGTCCGAGGTAAGTTTTCAAATCGGCCCATCGAATCTACCACACGAGGGTGAGGGATCTTTGACATATCTCGCCCTGGCAATTCATTATTATCGAAGAACGTTGCATCTAGATATGCCACGTCAACTTGAGAGATCATATCTTCAATACGGGTTTTAAATTCCGTTTCCCATCGATCCCAATCGTCAATATCTGGCAGAAACAAGACACTTTTTGATGGACCACTTACCACATAACCTGCTGTTTCAGAATATTCGTCTCGATGAGGTACCAAGTGCGCGGTGACTGATAAATCATCATTAAACACGATACTTTTTTTGGCAGTTATTGGCATGAGGTCAATGTTTTTATAGTTAACTAGTTGATCCCACGGTCCATTATTTTCCAAATAATTTTGCATCCTAGGTAAAGAAAAAACTTTAAGCCCTTGGGTGCCAATAGATTCATGACCTACGAATATCAAACCAGCATAATGACCAATATGTGCATGTGTCAAAAACACACCAGACAATCCGAGTGGGGCACTGCCACCACTGCTTATACTATCAAGCATATTCATTTGTTCTCGTAAGTCTGGGGTGGCTTCAAATAGGTAACGACTGGAGTGACGATGGTCGATCAAAGCACCCGATGCCGCCCATAATTTCAAAGAAGAGTTTGTCCAAGCAGGATCATCTGGATTGCCAATTTGGGGGGCTCCACCGTCTTGCCCTATACCAAGAATAACAAATTCTACATCGCATGATAAAGAAGGCTGTTCTTTAATAGGGGAAATATCTGCACATGCGTTTATTAATAGGGCTGAAGTAAAAAAAAGAAGCCAGTAAATTTTCATAAAATATCCTTCGATGTAAAAAAGTAAACCGCGCTACATTTAGGTTACGCATGTTAGATAAGTGGTTCAGTTGAGACCATTTTCAAAACATATACCTCACAGTGGAGTTATATTCAATATAAGTGGCTTATCTTTTTCCTTTCTTTCCCATTATAAATCTACTCTATTAAAGACATCATGTAAGATAATGATTATAATTTTATGCCTGCTCGTTTTGCTTGAAGTGAGTGGCTTATGGTTAGTTACTCTTAGTTAAAGTGATTTCACTTCGTTCCTTTTCACTTAAAAATCATACCGCAAAATTCAACAAGCCCCCTAAAGAACCATTAAGATACAAGGAAACAAAATGATAGGTAATATTCGTGGCATATTAATTGAAAAACAGCCACCGGAAGTTCTGATAGAAGCGGGAGGTGTGGGATATGAAGTGCAAGTACCTATGACCAGTTTTTATCAATTACCTGAAATTGGTCAAGAAACCAGTTTATGTATTCATTTTGTGGTGCGCGAAGATGCACAGTTATTGTTTGGCTTTGCCAACAAACAAGAACGTGCAGTATTTCGTGAGCTTATAAAGGCCAGCGGTGTTGGGCCAAAATTAGCCCTAACAATCTTATCAGGCATGAACGCCCAACAATTTATGCAATGTGTCAGTATGGAAGATGTCACCGGTTTGACTAAGCTACCTGGGGTTGGTAAAAAAACCGCCGAACGGTTAGTGATTGAAATGCGTGATAGGTTAAGCAAATTAGCCAAAGATCAGGGGTATGCACAAACCGTGCATCTCACACCTGATTTACCCGTTGAAAACACGTTTGTTCAACGCACCGATGCGAAAGAGGAAGCCTTAAGCGCATTGATTGCTTTAGGATACAAACACCCACAGGCAATTAGAGTGATTAATGCTGTATATACAGAAGATATCAGTAGCGAAGCACTTATCCGAGAAGCCTTACGAGCAATGGTTTAACAAATCACTCAAAGCAACAGGTTTTTTAAAGGCGGCTTTTTAAAGACGGCTTTAATTAATTTTGTTACTGTATAAAAAAACACTACTTATAACTATTAGTAACAAACAGCATGATTGAAGCAGACCGCATAATAAAACCCACCGCCAACCATGAAGATGAAGTGGTTGACCGAGCCATACGACCTAAAATGTTGGCCGATTACACAGGTCAAGACCATGTGTGTACTCAAATGGAAATTTTCATCGAGGCGGCGCGAAAACGTAGTGATGCCCTTGATCATGTGTTGATTTTTGGCCCTCCAGGTTTAGGCAAAACCACACTCGCCTATATTGTAGCGAATGAAATGGGTGTGAATATTAAAACAACTTCTGGGCCAGTGCTTGAAAAAGCAGGTGATTTAGCTGCACTTTTGACCAATCTTGAAGAAAACGATGTATTATTTATTGATGAGATACATCGTCTCAGTCCAGTGGTAGAGGAAATACTTTATCCTGCAATGGAAGACTATCAATTAGATATTATGATTGGTGAAGGTCCTGCGGCGCGTTCAATCAAACTAGAGCTACCACCATTTACATTAATAGGCGCCACTACCAGAGCAGGCTCATTAACCTCGCCCCTTAGAGACCGTTTTGGCATTGTGCAACGTCTTGAATTTTATAATATTAAAGATCTCACTCAAATTGTAAAACGCTCGGCCAGTTACTTAAACTTGATTTTGCATGACGAAGGGGCAGTTGAAATTGCGAGACGTTCCAGAGGAACCCCCCGAATTAGTAACCGTCTATTACGTCGAGTGAGGGATTTTGCAGAAGTCAGAGCTGATGGGAATATTACTCTTGAGGTGGCGAGCCAAGCATTAGATATATTAGATGTTGATAAAGAAGGCCTAGATTATATGGATCGTAAGTTACTACTAGCAATCATTGAAACATTTATGGGCGGACCTGTTGGGTTAGATAATTTAGCCGCAGCAATAGGTGAAGAAAGAGAAACCATTGAAGACGTGATTGAACCCTTTTTGATCCAGCAAGGTTTTTTGCAACGTACCCCTAGAGGTAGAATTGCTTCACAACGTGCATTCTTACATTTTGGAATAGACTTCTCTTCAGATTAAATAGCGTAATTTATGTAGACTAAAATTCACGCAAAAAAAAGCCCACATAAGAGACGTGGGCTAAACAACTAGTGTTAAGGGAAATAAATCCAGGGAACATGTCAAATAAACTCATCACAACGATGTTTTGCCTAAAAGGAGAACAATGTGCAGTTCAAAAACATAACGCATTGTAGTTTAATAAATCAAACATTCAATTCAATTAAATTAAGTTATCAATTAGAAAAACTAATGCATTTTAATCATAAACTCAATAAAAATAAATTTATCCATATTATTTGTTTGTAACATAATGAATTTTATAAACTATTTAATCTGACTATTTGTTAATCTATTACTATTTTTATTGTTTGTTATTATTTTGTTATCAAATTATTAATTTGAATAACTATTCGTTGTAAACTCATGACACTAACACTAGTGACTGATTTTTTTGTCATCAAGGTTCTGAAAAATATCACTTTAAATTAGTTTCCTAAAATATTCAGTTCGCTATTACAGATTGTTTAATAGCATAAAGAAGCGTATTTTAAGATATTTATCCCTTTGTTATAATGTGTAGGTCCATTATTAGAGTGTGCATAGTTAGAGTGTGAATAGATAGTCTGTGCATAAACTACCATCCATTTTTTCAGATAAATAAAAGTACCTTACGAATGAGCAAACATAGCCACAATGTGTGGGTGTACTTCGAGGACACATATGCTGGAGGCAAAGTTTATTATGCTAACTATTTGAATTTTTTTTGAGCGCTAGAACCGAATGGTTAAGGCAAATGGCTACAGAGCAAGACATTCTTGTGGAACGTTCCGTGGGATTTGTCGTCATACGAGTTGAAATGGACAATTACGCGCCCGCTCGTTTCAATGATTTGTTGTGTATTGAGTCTGAAATAGTAGAATTGAAACAAATAATAATAAGTCCAAACAAACAATGTCTGGTCAGTGTGTTAATAAGAGTAGCTTGTGTCAATTTATCCAATATGAAACCACAAGTTATTCCTGATAATATTTTAGGGGAATTTTTACGTGTCATCTGAGCTATCTTTTGTTGATCTTATTCTAGACGCTAGTTTACTTGTGCAACTGGTTATGTTGCTGCTGCTTGGGGCATCAGTCGCTTCATGGGCCTTTATTTTTGAACGTAGTCGCGCATTAAATTTTGCGCGTTCTGAGATGAAAAAGTTCGAAGATAAATTTTGGTCTGGTGTTGACCTTAATCGCTTTTATCAAGAATTGACCGCTCGTCAATCATTAGAAGGCATGGCCAGTGTATTTTGTGCCGGTTTTAAAGAGTTTGTTCGCTCTCGTAAAAATATTTCGACTCCAGCAGAAGCAGTCATGGAAGGTGCTTCAAGAGCCATGCGGGTGTCTATGTCCCGTGAAACAGATCGTTTGGAAAGTCGGTTACCTTTTTTAGCCACCACGGGTTCAATTAGTCCTTACATTGGTTTGTTTGGAACTGTATGGGGGATTATGAATTCATTTATTGCTTTAGGTGGTCAACAACAAGCCACGTTATCTATGGTTGCACCGGGAATTGCCGAAGCATTAATCGCCACCGCAATGGGTTTATTTGCTGCCATACCAGCTGTCATAGCTTATAACCGATTTAGCCATCAAGTAGAAAAACTTGAAAATAGCTATGGTAATTTTATGGAAGAATTCTCCAGTATATTGCACAGGCAAGCATTATCACCAGGTTCAAACACTTCTCAATCAGCCCAGCCAGCTGCCTAGGCTGATTGATTATGTATGTAAGAAAACGTAGACGGCCTGTCTCAGAAATTAACGTGGTTCCCTACATCGACGTGATGTTAGTGTTACTGATCATTTTTATGGTAACCGCACCTCTAGTTACTCAAGGTGTAAAAGTCGATTTACCTAAAGCTGAAGCACAGCCTTTGGAAGAAGAGTCAAAACCTCCTTTGGTTGCGTCTGTTGATGCCCAAGGTCAATACTTTTTGAACGTGGGTGATAGCCAAAAAGAACCTATGTCAGCAGTAGATTTAGCCGTTTTGGTGGCTGCATATCTTCAAGTTGAACCCAACACGCCAGTTGTTGTTAAGGGTGATGGGGCGGTTGCTTATAGTCAAGTGGTGAAATTGATGGTCCTGTTGCAAAGGGCTGGTGCACCGTCTGTCGGTTTAATGACCACGCCGCCCGAAGGCTAACTGACGATATGTCTAAATTACGTATCGCGTTTTCTATTTCGTTGTTTTTGCATATATCGGTGATTGCTGCTTTGCTGATAAACGGTCATTTTTCCACGTCCGTAATGACACCTGAATTGTCCAATCCTGAACCCATTATTCAAGCCAAAGTCATCGATGAAAGTCAATTACAAAAACAAGTGCAAAAAGTCAAAGATGAACAAAAAGCTAAACGTTTAAAAGAAGAGAATCGGGTCAAAGAACTCGAGCGCAGAGCTGAAAATGCAGAAAATAAACGCAAGCAACAAGAAGAAAAAGTTTCGAAATTAAAACAAGAAACTAAAAAACAGCAACTGGATAAGAAAAAAGCTGAACAAGCAGCAGTAGCGGCAAGAGAAACCCAAAAGCAAGAAAAAGCCAAAGCCAAGCAGTTAGAAGATGATCGTAAGCTTAAAGAAATAGAAAAGAAAAACGCCGATGAGCAAGCTAAACAAGTTAAAGAAAAACGCGAAAAAGCACTAAAAGAATTGAATCGAAAGCGCGAAGAAGCCAAGCAAAAAGCCGAGCAAGAAAAAATGCTCGAAGAGCAACTTCAGGCAGAACAAGCGATTCGGCAACAAAAAAGAAATAAACAAGTATTGAGCGAAGTGCAAAAATACCAAGCACTTATTAAACAGACCATTCAACGTAATTTGATTGTTGATAATGCGATGAAAGGTCAATCCTGTCGTTTTAATATTCGTTTAGCTTCGAATGGTTTAGTGATACAAGTTAAAGAATTAGGTGGCGATCCCCTTGTTTGTAGAGCGGGTAAAGCCGCTATTCTCAAAGCCGTAGAGCTGCCTGTCTCTGATGCACCAGATGTGTATCAACAATTACGCGATATTAATTTTACTTTTGCACCGGAAATATAATGTTTAAAACCAAACAACTGTTGATTTCACTTTTTATCTTACTAGTCAGCTTTCGAAGTTTTGCGGCACTGGAAATTGTCATTACTGAGGGCATCGACACCTCCAGACCAATAGGTGTGGTTCCGTTTAAATGGGTGGGTGAAGGCGTTATGCCAGAAAAACTCACAACAGTTATTGCTGCTGATTTACGTCGCAGTGGTAAATTTAATCCAACAGATGTTAGCTTTATGCCTCAATATCCGAATACAGATAAAGAGGTGGATTATAGTGCATGGGCATCAAAAGGCATTGAAGCGGTGCTGGTAGGCCAAGTAGAACTATCTGGCATTGATAAATATACTGTGTCTTATGAATTAATCGATGTACTGCGCGGTCAAATTACCGGTGGTCAATCGCAAGTGTTAAGTGGAGGTAAACTCATTGCTAGCAACGATCATGTATTAGCCGTGAGTAAAATGACCATCTCTGGCAATGATTTTAGACGGCATTCTCACCGAATAAGTGATGTGGTGTATGAAGCGTTAACGGGCGAGCGAGGGGCGTTTTTGACACGTATTGCTTATGTCATAGTACGAGATAAAAATGTACATGATTTACCTTTTCAGTTGGTCGTGTCAGATTATGATGGTGCTAATGAAACGACTTTGCTGCGTTCACCTGAACCGTTAATGTCTCCATCTTGGTCCCCTGATGGCACTAAATTGGCTTATGTCAGTTTTGAAAATAAACGTCCTCAAATATTTATCCAAGATATTTACACCATGAATAGAATTCAAATGACCAGTTTTTCAGGGATTAATGGTTCCCCAAAGTTTTCACCTGATGGTAAGACATTAGCTTTGGTGTTATCAAAAGATGGTAACCCAGAATTGTATGTTATGAATATTGCAAGTAAACAGCTACGAAGAGTGACTAAAAATAGAGCAATTGATACGGAACCAAGCTGGACTCCAGATAGTCAGAGCTTAATATTTAGTTCAGAACGTGGTGGTAAACCTCAAATATATCGCGTAAATTTAGATTCAGGTAAGATTCGTCGCTTAACTTTTCAAGGTGATATGAATTTAGGTGGGACCATTACTCCAGATGGTAAACAAATGGTGATGGTCAATCGAACTCGTGGTAATTACCATATAGCTCGTCAGGATTTGACAAACGGCAATATACAGGTATTAACTAAAACCTATTTAGATGAATCACCCAGTATTGCTCCTAATGGCAGTATGATTATTTACAGTACACTACATCAAGGAAAGCAGGTCTTGTCTTTGGTGTCTTTAGATGGCAGATTTAAAGCGAGATTGCCTGCGGCAGATGGTCAGGTGAAAGCGCCTGCTTGGTCACCATTTTTACGTTAAATTTTATATTTTTCACTTAAATTCGATAAAATAGGAAAAAAAGAATGCAACTAAATAAAATTTTCAAAGGGTTGGTTATAGCTCTTCCGATTGTAACTATGATGGCATGTACATCAACAGAAGATAGTGCAGCAAAAGCGGCCGTCGAAGAGACCAGAATTGCCCAAGAGCAAGCTGAGGCCGATCGCAAAGCGCAACAAGTACGTGATGCAATGGTTGAAACTGGAACGGTTGAGCCTGTCATGACTCCTGCTGAAGAAATGAAGCAAGAGTTAATGGCTCTAGAAAATAATCAATTGGTTTACTTTGATTTTGACCGTGCTGCGATTAGCTCTGAATATTATAATATCCTAGACCAACATGCCTCTTTTTTGGTGAAAAACTTGGGTCAATCAATTGTTATTGAAGGCCATTGTGATAGCCGTGGCACACCCGAATATAATATTGCATTAGGCGAATCTCGTGCTAAATCAGTGCAAACTTATTTATTGAATGCGGGTGTGAGCTCATCACAAATGTCTGTAGTGTCCTACGGTGAAGAAAAGCCTGTTAATAATAATATGTCTGAAGCGGCTTTTGCTGAAAACCGTCGTGGTGTTTTGGTCTATCAATAACAGAAGCCTAATATGATTAAAAGCACCTTAGCTATAGGTTTGCTAGGGCTATATGGAGTCGCAGTTTTTGCGACTCCCGCGCCTGTGTCAAACGTTATAAGCAGTGATAGTGATAAACGAATCACAGAGTTAGAAAGAAAATTTTCGACGCGTACCAAAGCACAACATCGTCAACAAGAGCAGTTGGATGTGATGCAAAATGAGGTCAATGAACTTCGTGGTGCAATAGAAATGCAAAATTATCAATTAGAAAAAGTGCTTGAACGTCAAAGAGAGCTGTATCTAGAAATGGATCAGCGTATCGCAACAGTCAAGGCTCAGCCTTTGAAATCACCTGTAGCAATTGATGACACATTAGCGTCACCTGAAGTCGCCCCTTTATCAGCGAATGAAAATGAAGCTTATGATAAAGCGGTGAATTTGATCCTCAAGGATAGGTTGTATGACCAAGCTATTCCTGAATTCCGAGCTTTTTTACAAAACTTTTCTGAGTCAAGTTATGTCCCTAATGCGCATTATTGGTTAGGACAGCTATTGTTTAATAAACAAGATTGGGCTGGTGCGGGTGAACAATTTCAATCTTTAATCAGTAATTATCCAGATTCCAGTAAAAGAGCAGATGCTACTTTGAAGCTGGGAATAACGGAGATGGAACGTTCAAATGTTGCTCGCGCTAAACAACTTTGGGAGCAAGTCGTCGCTGATTTTGTTGATTCGTCTTCAGCCAAACTAGCTGTAAAGCGTCTCAAAGATCTTGAGTGAAATACGAATCTAATTTTTTTGACCGTTTTTTCCGAGTGCAAATAAGAGGTCTGTAGGCATTTTATTTTACTTTTTTCAGTCATCATGGTTTGTTAAATTCATAATCGTTCGGTTTTTCAGCAAACAGTTGGAATTATTGTAATATTAATGCCATTAGGCTTGCGCTGAAGTTTCAATTGAGTATTATATGCCGCCTTCGCAGTGAGGCGAAGAGATAAAGAAGATGGGTCGTTAGCTCAGCTGGTAGAGCAGTTGACTTTTAATCAATTGGTCGCTGGTTCGAATCCAGCACGACCCACCATTTTCTTCAGTCACAGGCAGCGTGAATACAGCAAAAAGTTTTAATCGATGGGTCGTTAGCTCAGCTGGTAGAGCAGTTGACTTTTAATCAATTGGTCGCTGGTTCGAATCCAGCACGACCCACCATCTTTTTGTACGTTTTAGTTCCTAGAACATTTCAATCCTTG
>JBNMPD010000032.1:0-20272 GCA_051276225.1 Flavobacteriales bacterium | reverse complement strand
CAAGTGGTGCCTGAATACGAAAAACTTAAAGATAAATATGAGTTGTTATGGGATTTACCATCAAACGATGGTTACTTACAGCTTGCTGGTATTATGCAAAAATTTGTGGATCAAACAATTTCTGCTAACACCAGTTACGACCCAAACAAGTATGACGGTGGCAAAGTGCCTATGAAACTTTTACTCAAGGATTTACTGACCACCTACAAACTAGGAATTAAAACCCTGTACTATCACAACACACGTGATGGTGCTGACGACCCAACTCAGCAAGAACTGACTAGCCAAAAGTTCGTACCAAAAGAAGTGGTAGAGCAAGAAGATGATGATTGCGCTGGCGGCGCTTGTAAAATATAAATTCAGTAAGCTGCTAAGGCAGTTTTTTCTGACCAATTTGAATTTTTAATGGCAAAAATAATTAATGAAATATACAACTTTTAATCAAGTAAATAACAATCCACTGACAGAGCCAATGTTTTTTGGTAATCCGGTCAATGTGGCGCGTTATGACCAACAAAAGCATCCAATTTTTGAAAAATTGATCGAAAAACAAATTAGTTTTTTTTGGCGCCCTGAAGAAGTTGATGTGAGTAAAGACAGAGTTGATTTTCAAAAATTAAGTGAGCCAGAAAAGCATATCTTTATTTCTAACCTGAAATATCAAACGTTGCTTGATTCAATCCAAGGCAGAAGCCCAAACATCGCTTTTCTACCCATTATTTCTATACCAGAACTAGAAACGTGGGTAGAAACATGGTCGTTTTTTGAGACTATTCATTCTCGTTCGTATACCCATATATTACGTAATTTATTTGGCGACCCGAGTAGTATTTTTGAAGATATCGTTGAAAATGAGGAAATCAAAAAGCGTGCAGCGGATATATCTAAATATTATGATGATCTCATTTTTGCGACACAATTGTGGCAAACATTAGGTGAAGGTACACACGAAGTTAAAGGTGAGACACATGTCATCACTATGCGAGCGCTTAAGAAAAAACTTTATCTGTGCATGAACTCAGTTAACGCTTTAGAAGCTATACGCTTTTATGTCTCTTTTGCTTGTACTTTTGCGTTTGCAGAGCGTGAATTGATGGAAGGCAATTCGAAAATCATTCGCTTAATTGCTCGTGATGAAAATTTACATCTCACCTCTACCCAACATGTATTGAACTTGTGGGCTAAAGGTAAAGACGATCCGGAAATGGCCGAGATCGCCGAGGAATGTAAAGAAGAAGCCACGCAGATATTCCTTAATGCCGTGCAACAAGAAAAAGAATGGGCAGCCTTTTTGTTTCAACATGGTTCAATGATTGGCTTAAATAAAGAAATCTTATGCCAATACGTTGAATTTATTGCTAATCATCGTATGTCGGCAATAGGTCTAGGCCAGCCGTTTGACATAAAAAACAATCCCTTACCTTGGATGAATAACTACTTAAGTTCTGACAACGTTCAAGTTGCGCCTCAAGAGTCTGAAATAAGCTCTTATCTAGTGGGCCAAATTGACTCTGAAGTCAGTGCCGAAGACTTTGGTGACTTTGATTTATAAATCAAATGAGTAAAACCAGCGACAGTTTTATGGTGACTATAAAAGACCATAAAACTGTACAACACTCGCCCAACAATACCCTGCTAGAAACCATCGAACAGCACAAAGTTGAAATTCAATATCATTGCCGTGAAGGCTATTGTGGTGCATGCAGAAGTAAACTAATTAGCGGAAAAGTGGAATACACCACGGATCCACTAGCGTTTATTGACGATGATGAAATACTACCTTGTTGTTGCATTCCAATTAGTCATATTGAAATCGAGTTAGGTTAGTCGGTCGTTGCAGGCTTCGCCCTAAGCAAAATCGTTATCGGTAGGTAACGAATCAACTAATTGATAATTGTCCCGTAAAATCTGGATGATTTCAGCTTTAGGGTTTTTATTTAGTACCAAAGGTTTGCCTGTGATTTTTTCTGCAATATCGATATAAGTCTTAGAAATTTGCATCAAGACCTCCACAGGCAGAGCATTATTTTTTGCTAATTCTTGTCGCTCTGGCATGCGTTCTTTATTCAACAAAATATCAGGTTCAGGGAAGTAACTTAGCAATAACTGACGAAATCCTTCTTTGGAGTTTTCCACTACCCTGCCCTGTGCATATTGCTGTGCATCCCAAATTCTGGATGAATCTGGAGTGCCTACTTCGTCCATATAAATCAGTTTGCTGTTTCCATCTAAGCCTTTAACGTAACCAAACTCAAACTTAGTATCTACGAACACTTGTCCTAATTCAGCCAAAGCCAGACTAATCAGTGCAAAACCTTCAGTTAATAGTTTTTCATATAAAGCAACATCACTTTGTTTTTCAAAGTTAAATGCTGAATAGTTATCGAGGATATTCTGACGGCTGACATTCACATCATCCGCCTCTGGCACATTAGAGATCCCCTTTAATATACCTTTGGTAGAGGGGGTCATTAATAAGCTAGTTAATTGACAATCTTGGCTGAGACCTTCTTCAAGCTTAATACCACAAAATTCTCTTTCACCTTTTTCATAAGCACGCCACATTGAGCCAGTAATATATTGGCGACAGATAGCTTCAATCATCACAGGTTTGGCTTTTTGTACTATCCATACAAAAGGGTGTGGAATATCGAGTATGTGACTGTCAGCGAGGCCTTGTTGTTTAAACAACGTGAACCAGTGATTAGAAATGGCATTTAAAGCAGCACCTTTGCCAGGTACACCTAACATGCCATTTTCACCGTGCCAAATACAATCAAAGGCCGAAATACGGTCACTAATAACCATGATAGCTAAAGGGGTATCAATAGGCACAGGATAGGTTTTATCTTCAATTAAGCGACGACTGTCTTGCTCAGTTAACCAATAAACAGAACGAACTTTACCGCTATGCACCGGAAGCTCAGTTCGAATAGGCAAGTCATTGTTAACCGATAAAATTGAATCTGCAATCGACATACAATGCCAACTCCTTAGTGTGAAGAATGAACAAAGCTCGGAATAATGCTTATTTTGAATTACTTATTTTGAATAACATCACTGCAGGTCGCGTTAGCGACCAGCAGTAAACAGCTTATATATCTAAATCGTCAGCCGACATCGTTTTTAAGAATGCGGGATATAGATCTGTTAGTTTATTGACTGGAAAGGGATTGCTCTCATCATCTAATAATGTGATGGAAGTTTTTTCGCCTAGAGATCCAACCTTGATACGATATTCTTCAGGATCTAAGTCCATCTCATTTTTGTCACCAGACCAAATGTTACTCCACCAACCGTCTTCAGCGCCATTATATTTGACAAATAACAAACCATTAGTTTTATCATAGTCTTTCACATCAAAACCTAACTTTCTCAACACAAGTAACAATCTAGGCCAAGTGATATCATAATCAGCAGCAACGACAAAAGCAGGCTCACCGTCACTATCAAAACCTAATTCCATCTGCAAACCCTCACGAATTTGACGAAAACGTTTGACGTTAGCTACCTTTGTTTCAAATTCATAATTTTTCACGACTTGATTAAGAATATTGACTTCGTTACGCCTCTTATCCTTGACCTGGGTTATCTCAATACTCTGCGCATCCAACTTTTCTTTATAATCAAGTAACTCAACACTGAGTGATGCTGTTCTGCCATGAGGTTTTTTGTTTAGAGAAAATTCAAAACGTTGCCCAACCGTGCGTTCTGACGAGGACCAGCTGTACCATTTAGTTTCTTCACTTTCATCCATCACCACCCAATCAGTGACTAAACGCTGCTTGTCCTTGTCGAACATCTCAACACCAATACTTTCGGTTTCTAAAAATCTAATCAAAGAATTCCAAATCGTAGTATCTAGAGGTAAATTATCATCCACTTGGTCAAACCAAACAATGGCATTTTTTGAGCCATCTTCAATATGAGAACCTGCTACAACCGGCAATACTAATGCAGGGGATTGCACACTCAAGTCTTTACCCATTGCGTTTAGTGGTGCGTCTTCACCCAAATTTGGTAGTTTAAACGCGTCATTAAAATTAGGTGAATCTACGTCATCTGGGATTTCCATTTTTTGCCCAGGTTGTTCCTTAATATATTCAAATGAGCCACTAGCCACTTCTCTTTCTTCTAATGAACTACAGGCGGTTAACAGGGCAGCTATTATCACGGTAGCTGTTTTCGCAGTGTTTTTTAATGTACTGAACAATTGAAATTGATAGGTCACGCTATCTCCTTAAGATAATACGCCAGAATTGCGCATGACTTGTTCGATATGATTTTGGCTAGCTAGTTCCGATTCAACTAAAGGTAATCGTAAAAAAGATGAATTAATCAGCCCCATTTTATGCAAAGCCCATTTAGGTAACACAGGATTAGGCTCATTAAACAGAGCACTGTGTAAACCAATAATTTGTTTGTCTATTTTTTCTGCCCATAAAAAATCTTTACGTAGTGCGGCATTGCACATGTCAGCCATTTGTTTAGGCGCAACATTAGCCGTCACTGAAATCACCCCATGGCCGCCGTTTGCAAGAAACTCGCAACCTGTTAAGTCATCCCCACTCAATAATAAAAAGTCGTCAGGAACAAGCTTCTGAGTGGCCTTTAAGCGTGTCATATCACCGGTTGCATCTTTTAAACCAACAATTTTAGGGTGTGTCGCTAATTCTGCCACGGTTTCTGGCAACATGTCAGCAACGGTGCGGCTGGGCACATTGTATAATAATACTGGCAAGTCAGTCGCATCAGCAATAGCGGTAAAGTGCGCCACCATGCCTCTTTGTTGTGGCTTATTGTAATATGGCACAACACTTAAAAAACCTTTAACGCCTGTATCTGCCATTTGTTCACTCAAGAATATTGCTTCTGAAGTAGAGTTTGCTCCACTTCCTGCAATAACAGGTATTTTACCTTGAGCATATTCAACTGTGCGCCTGACCACTTCTATATGTTCAGAAAAAGGTAACGTAGCAGATTCTCCAGTGGTGCCAACAGACACTATGCCATGAGACCCATTTTGAATATGAAAATCAACGAGCGTCTTCAATGACGGATAATCTATTTGCCCGTTATCATACATTGGCGTTATTAATGCCACAAAACTGCCAGTAAACATGTGTTCTCCCAAAAAAATTCGCGCCTAATGGTAAAGATCTGGTTGCTTAAAAACAAGCATTGAATAGCTCATTTGACGGATTAGAATTGAAACTGGATCAACTTACCTAAAATCATGTATGTTATAGCCAATTTAAAAATCACAAATTGGTTAAAAATGCCGCAACAACTCATCATTACCATACTAGGTTCAGACCAATTTGGCGTGTTAAGCACGTTAGCAGACACCGTTTCTGGAGTGGGCTGCAATATTTTGGATAGTCGACAAGCCATCTACGGCCAAGACTTTTCGCTCACTATGATTATCGAAGGCAGTCAAAGTGCTATTACCCAAGCTGAATGTTTGTTGCCACAAACTTGTCAGAAGCACAATTTATTGTCTATGATGAAACGTACCAAAAAGCACTGCAAACAAAACCTCGAACACATAGCAGATGTCATTATTCGTGGCGAAAGCACACCGGGGCTGATTGACCGAATCACTGAGTTTTTCAAACAACGTCACATCTCCGTCAGTGCATTTAGATTAAAATTTTTAGAAAAAGATGAACACGACGCTTTCAGCGACAAACATATGAAGTGTAAGATGGTGATTTCTATTCCACATGAGCTCGAAGTTGAAAAAATTGAACGTGCTCTTCAAGAACTTTTACAACCACTAAATTTACAAGGTTCGATTAAACAAAATCATTGAAAAATTGGTGTATCCCTTTTCTTTCGTAATTAAGGTCATTTATTATGCAAACACTCAAAGCCGGTGATGCTGCTCCGCAATTTTCATTACTCAATCAAGACAACCAAACAGTTTCATTAAGCGACTTTACGGGCAAAAAAGTATTGCTTTACTTTTACCCTAAGGCGATGACACCAGGTTGTACAATTCAGGCACAGGGTTTGCGGGACAGCCAAACATCATTGGCTGCTTTGAATGTTAAAGTATTAGGTGTGAGCCCTGATACAGTTAAAAGGTTGCCTAAGTTTATAGAAAAAGAAAACCTTAATTTCACTCTTTTGTCAGATGAAGACCATACATTAGCCGATGCCTTTGGTGTCTGGGGTCTTAAAAAGTTTATGGGTAAAGAATACGACGGTATTCATCGTATTACATTTCTAATTAGTGAAAACGGCGACATAGAACATGTGTTTGATAAGTTTAAAACCAAAAACCACCATGAAGTGGTATTGGCATATTTACAAAATTAACTTGTTAAACTTAACTTATTAAACTTAAAAAAGGCGGAGCCGTTTTAATAACTTGGCTCCGTTTTATTAAGCCTCGGTTGATAATTCAGTCAATAATTCCGTTGGACTTGACCATGCATTGGCAACAGCCTTAACTAACGTAGCCAGAGGAATAGCAAAGAACACACCCCAAAACCCCCACATTCCTCCAAAAAACAACACCGCAATAATGATATAAACTGGATGTAAACTTACCGCTTCTGAGAATAATATGGGTACTAATACATTTCCGTCTAAGGCTTGAATAATTCCATAGGCAATCATCAGATACCAAAAATCAGGTGTCAGCCCCCATTGAAACAAGGCCACTATAGCTACTGGGATAGTTACAAAAGCAGCGCCTATATAGGGAATGAGCACAGAAAAGCCCACCAATACACCTAGTAACAGGGCGTAACGAAGGTCCATAAACGCAAAAGTGATGGTTGATACTGTACCAACAATTATGATTTCAATGACCTTACCGCGAATATAATTAGCAATCTGCAAGTTCATTTCAGAACCCACTTGTTTGATCAGTCTGCGTTCACTAGGTAGTAATGAAGAAATATTAGATACTAACATTTCTTTATCTTTCACCATAAAAAAGACCATGAGTGGCACTAATATCATATAGATTAATAAAGCACCAAGCCCACCTAAAGAACTAAAAGATGCAGACAATAATTGCTCAGCCAACACCACTACTCTATCGTTTATGCCGTCCAGCACATCTTGAATTTGATACAGTTGAACCAGATTTGGATAGGTTTCAGGTAGTTTCAGTAACCATAGCAACCCTTGTTCCCAAATTTGCGGCGTTTCTTTAATCAAATTGATACTTTGTTGTGCAACAATAGGCACTAAAACTACGAAGGTTAAAATTGATACACTGATAAATCCAAATAGTACCAACATTGTAGTATAACCACGTGATAGGCCTAATTTACATAACTGAACAACTGGCCAATCTAACAAATATGCGATAATAGCAGCAACTATAACAGGCATTAAAATACCACCCCACACTGCCAGTAACACTGAGCTGATAATTAACAGCAATAACAACATCATTGAGTCAGGATCTGAAAACTTTCGCTTATACCAACGTCCAAAAACGTTTAACATCTAGTATCCTTGTGTATTATTAGGCATCACCAAATTATAGATTGTTGATGATTGTTAAAGCACATCTTTGTTAGATATTATTGCACAACACTTACCTGATAAAATAGCACTTAGCTTAGATTATGAATATATTATGGAATATAATATTAAAATAAAGAGAGGCACTATTTGCAATTAGATTGGACATGTCCTTTTGGCAGCATAAAAGCTATCTTGCAACTAAAAAAATCACTTAATCTAGGAGAGGTCACTGATCATTTTTCAATAATAGCCGATAAATTATTGGAATTAGAAGGCACGTTTTCTGACGGTTTTGATGAAAATATTAAATATTTAACGAGTACAAAAAACAGGTGTTTTGCTAATTGTACACAAAGCAAAGCGTGAATTGCCTTGGAAAAACATGACAGCCGGAACACGTTTGATTTGTTTTACAAGTGTTAATAGCGAGCCTCAGGCACTTATTTAAGCTTTTTGATATCAATTCACCTTTTAAAGAATTTAATACCTCCAGTTTAGGTCCACTCTTGAGTATTCCAAAACTAAGCGACTGTATCAGCGCAACAGTTCGCTATGGTGATAAGGCGGATATATAGTTACTTAAATATGCTCATACACTAATACAACAATTGATAAGTTTTGCTATCGAGCAACAGGCGAAAGAAGTGAAAACAGCTTAATGTATCAGGTAAAGTTGAACTAAATGATGGGTAGTTGATCCATAACATACGCAAGTATTTAATAATTAATACTGTCATATAATCTAGACACACTTAAATTAGACCTAATCTATGATAAAAACCATTGCTAACATCGTTGTTTCTGCCTTAAGTATATTTGTATTAGGCACTATGTCCGTTAGCGCAGCAAACACAAAAAACGACTTACCTGAAATAGGTGTAGTAGCATCTAGCGCGATTAGCTTAGATAAAGAAGTGCTGATTGGCGACGCGCTTATGCGTCAACTGCGCGGCCAAGCACCTATTATTAACGATCCGTTATTAGATGAATATATTCAAGACATTGGTAATCGTTTGGTTGCCCAAGCAGACAATGTGAAATTCCCATACAAGTTTTTTATTATTAACAGTCCAGATATCAACGCCTTTGCATTTTTTGGAGGACATATTGGGATTCATACCGGACTTATTTTTAATGCCAGAAACGAGTCTGAATTAGCTTCAGTCTTAGCCCACGAAGTAAGTCACGTCACACAAAGACATATAGCTCGTAGTATTGAAGCCAGACAAAAATCATCACCTTTGCAAATAGCCAGTCTGCTGGGCAGCATATTATTAGCAGCCGTCAACCCTGAAGTGGGCATGGCAGCGATATCTGTAAGTAACGCAGCATCAGCACAGTCTTCAATCAATTATACTCGACAAAACGAAAAAGAAGCAGACAGAGTGGGTATCAGTATATTGGCTGACGCAGGGTTTGACCCGAATGGAGCAAGCAGCTTTTTTAGTATATTAGCTGAAAAAAATCGGCTTAAATCAACACCGCTAGCATTTTTACTTACCCACCCATTACCCGAATCAAGGATTGCCGACGCACGCACGCGAGCAGCATTGTTTAGGTCGCGCAATATTCCTGAAAGCATTAATTTCCACTTAGCCAAATCAAGAATTTTGGCACGTTACTACGCTAATCCTAAACGTAATATCGAATACTTTTCTGAGATATTGCAAAAACAAAGTTATGTGTTCAAACAAGCGGCCGAATATGGTTTGACTTTATCTTATTTAGCCAACGAACAGTTTGAACGTGCACTCAGACTAATAGATGGCCTGTTGCTACAAGAACCCAATAACTTATTTTATTTAGACGTTTATACAGACATCGCGATAGAAATGAATCAACATCAAACGGCGATTGATAAATTATCGTCACAAATTATTCATGCACCTTACAACCAAGTATTAACCTTAAACTTAGCTAATGTATTGATTAAAAATAAAGATTTTGATAGGGCCACATCGCTACTAAAAGATTATTTATTAATTAATCCAGACAATTTATTAGCCTACGAGTTACTTTCAGATGCCTATAGCAGCAGCGAGCAAAAATTAGAAATGCACCAAGTAAAAGCCGAAGTGTATGCTTTAGTTGCAGCCTACCCAAGAGCAATAGATGAACTACATAATGCCTATAATTTTGCTGATAAACGTAACATTGAAAGAAAACGTATAAGAGCCAGAATAGAACAATTTAGAACCGCTCAAGAGCGGTTACAAAGCCTTTAACAGATTAATAGTGTGTATTAGTTTTTCAGCGCTTTGTTCACCTTTTAATTGCTTTTGCACTTTACCATCGGCATCAAGGATATACGTTGTTGGTAAACTATTAGGTGGGCGGCTCCAGGGAAGAGTATTAAGTTTATCTATGATGGGAAATTGAATATCATATTTTTTTTTAAGGGTTGTGAGTTGTTCCTTGTTTAATGGATCAAAACTCACTGCAAAGATATCTATCTCCTTATTATGTTGTTGATAGAAATGATTTAACTCCGGCATTTCTCGTAAACATGGTGCGCACCACTCGGCAAAATAATTAACAACTTTCCAATTTCCTTGTGAGTGACTCCAACGCTGTCCTTGTCCGTCAAGCGTAGTAAAATCAACTTTTAAGTTTTGCTGAGTCAACACACCGACTAGCAAAGCCATCAACGCAGCCAGTAAAATAACGATTTTTTTCAAAATAACAATGTCCTAAATGCGGGTTACTCTCGTAACAAAATGATTAAAATGTAGAATACTATGTATCTACGCGATTTCTCGTTCGAAGTGAAAAGAATTTTATGAAAGATTTGAAAATATTACATAATCCAAGGTGTTCAAAAAGCCGGCAAACCCTACAATTGCTTCAAGATAGAGGACTTAAGCCACAAATTATTGAATATTTTAAAAACCCCATGAGTGCAGATGAGCTAACACTTATTATCAGTCAATTAGGTTTTACTTCGGCAAGACAATTAATTAGAAAAGGCGAGGACATTTATAAGCAACAAAATCTAGCGAATCCAAGCATAACGGAAGACATTCTGATTAACGCAATGCTGGGTTCACCCAAACTTATTGAACGGCCTATTGTTGTATGTAACGGCAAAGCAGCAATTGGGCGTCCCCCTGAGTCTGTTTTGGATATTTTATGAGTCAAATTTTGGGTGTGTTATGAATAAAGTAGTATTAATTTTATATTACAGTCGCCACGGCGCAACCCAAGCGATGGCTAACAGTATAGCCTTAGGCGTCGAGAAATCAGGACTTGAAGCACGTTTACGCTGTGTTCCTGAAGTCAGTGACAATTTGCAAAATATACAACATCCTGTGCCCAATTCAGGCGACCCGTATGTGGTAAAACAAGACTTAGATGATTGTTGTGCACTGGCGCTTGGAAGCCCAACACGCTTCGGTAATATGGCAGCACCTCTAAAATATTTTTTAGACGACACTAGCGCTCAATGGTTAGCAGGTACCTTAGAAAACAAACCTGCTTGTGTTTTCACCTCTACATCCAGCATGCATGGCGGCCAAGAGTCCACCTTACTGACCATGATGATCCCCTTGTTTCACCATGGCATGATATTATGTGGGTTACCCTACTCTAACCCAGAATTACACACCACCTTATCTGGCGGTAGCCCATATGGCGTTACTCACCTGGCTCAAGGAGACAGCAAAAACAAACTCACTTTGGAAGAACAAACATTGTGTATTGAACAAGGCAGAAGGCTGGCAGTACTAGCAGCAAAATTAGACCATTAACCTGTACACGGGATAAGTAATATGACATTTAACAGTACATTTTTTCGAAAATTAACCTTAACTAGCTATTTTCTTTTGATAGTTTGGTTAGTGGTTTGGCATTTTTTCTTAACTATAGATAAAAATACTTCAACCATTTTTACCTTGTTATTTTGGATTATGCCAATCCTACTGCCGGCAAAAGGATTGATACAAGGTAAACCTTACACCCATGCGTGGGCCAATTTTATTATAATGTATTATTTGTTACATGGTTTGACTGCTGTTTATGCTGTCGAAGGAGAGCGCTTGTATGCTTTAGTAGAAATTATATTGTGTACTCTATTATTTACCGGTTGTAGCTATTATGCACGTTTAAGGGGTCGCGAGCTGGGCTTGGGCATTCGAAAATTAAAAGAAGAACTTTTAGAAGAAAAACAAGCTTTCGAAGGCTCCATTGATAGCAACAGTAATGATAAATAATCCAACCTAGAGATCTAGAATAGCTTTAACAAAAGGTATGGTGAGTTTTCGCTGTTGTTTCAGAGATTGCTCATCAAGTATGTCTAATGATGCTATCAAAGCTGGCATATCTCGTTGCCAATGATTGACCAGATACTTGGCAACATCCTTCGACATGTTTAATCCTCGATGCTGAGCTTTAACTATCAATGCCTGGCGTCGCTGTTCGTCAGTCAATGAATAAAGTTGAAAGTTAGTGCCCCAAGACAACCTAGAGATGAGATCAGGTAACTCTAAGGATAGATGTTTAGGTGGTTGATTTCCTGTTATCACTAAGCAGCTGTTATTCTGCTCTTTGACCCTATTAATCAAATCAAATACCGCTATTTGCCAAGCACTTTCACCTTGTAGATTTTCAATATCGTCAAGACAAATTAAACGATAATGTTCAAACCCCAACAACACATCTGGCGACATATACTGTTTTTCGTTAAAACTTAAATAAATACAGGTCTCACCTGCTAATTCTGCCTGTTGGCAAGACGCATATAGCAAATGACTTTTACCCATCCCTGAGTCGGAAAACAAATAAGTCAGCCAATTATTCGCTTTTTTAGTTTCAAATTGACTAAATAACGCATTTAAATGACTGCAAGCTTGCGCATTTTGACCAGGGATAAAACTGGCAAATGAATCGGTGTCTTTTAAACCAACCGGCAATGACAACTGATTATTTACTTGGCCCAAAAGAACTCCAAACCAACGATAGGTTGACCAAAATCATCAACGACGGGTCTAATTTTACTGTCTAAACCAAGGGCGTTGGATAAATCATCAACGTCACCCAATAAATTCAATTCAAAAGTTGCACGAGCACCTTGTTGCTTAATCAAAGTGGCTTCATTAACAACACTCATATTTTCTAAAGCATTTAAGGCCTGACTATAATATGTAAGCGAGTCTATATTGTTGATAACAATATTAACCTTAGTATCCGCTCGATCAATTTGAGCCAAATCAATTGCGTATTTCAAAGACAATTGGTCAGCCAATGCATCGATTAAACGCTCAGCAATCATTAATGGGTTATCGCCTTGCACTTGTCCAGCCAGAAAGCCGCCGCCTTCTATCATGGTCCAGTCCGCTGACCATTTTGAGAGCACCTTTGCATGTGTATTTACATCATTAAGCGCGGCATCAATAGATTGACTTTGACTCAGGTAAATCCTAGCAGAAAGCACCGAGGGAACGGCATAACGTTCACTAGCTTGGGTGATTTGTGTACTAAAGCCACCCCAGATGTCATACACACCCAAAGATTGAATATCAGCGAGATCCCACACAGGAAACATCACATTAATACCTCTTTGTGCGGCTCGTTTAGTTAATTGTTGATAAACTTCTGAAAAATCAGTTGGCATAACAATCTGCCTAAGTGAATTGTCAGATGACTTGATGACTAACCAAATTATTGAATCTGGACGTCTTTTATCCCAAACAGGAAAACCAGCACCACGAATAATATTGTCCACACGTTGCGGATCAAAACTTATCGCCAAGTAGAGTTGAGACCCTTGCTTGTCATAACTGTAAGATCTGACAAAACGGGTCGCTTTAGCCATGGCACTTTTAATTTTTTGGTTGTTTATTAAGTCTTCGTTACCTCGAACTTTAATAAACACTTGTTTAAGAGCCAGACTAAACGCACTATTTTGTGTCCGTTGCGACTGATCATCAACAGCAATCTCAGCATCGTATAAATCATCAATAACCGCGGCTTCAACGCTCTGCCAACTTATTAGCCATACAAGTAATAGCACTAATAACAGAGGGTTTATTTTTATTGGCATCAGGGCCAATTCTCCTAAAAGCATAATTCAAAATATTTTATATAGAGTATTGTCTTTTATTTGGGGACAAAATTCATCAATTGTTTATCAATCTGTATACCTAAACTACCTTAAAATAAAAATTCAGGGTTATTTGAGTATATCTGTCGCTGGTATTATTTGTGCAAGCTGCTAAAATCCGCGCACATTTTTTGCGACCATATTGGGGAAAATTCGTGAGCGATAAAAACTCATCACTAAGTTACAAAGACGCTGGGGTTGATATTGATGCAGGTAACCAACTGGTCGAAAGAATTAAATCGGTCGCAAAAAAAACCCATAGGCCTGAAGTCAGAGGCGGTTTGGGTGGTTTTGGCGCTTTATGTTCGTTACCAGAAAAATACAAAAAACCTCTTCTAGTATCAGGCACAGACGGTGTAGGTACCAAACTCCGATTGGCTATGGACTTAAAACAGCATGCTGGTATTGGTATTGATCTGGTCGCAATGTGTGTTAATGACCTAATAGTTCAAGGTGCAGAGCCTTTATTTTTCCTCGACTACTATGCCACCGGAAAATTAAATATAAATACGGCAACAGAAGTGGTGACTGGCATTGGTAAAGGCTGTGAATTAGCAGGTTGTGCCCTTATAGGCGGCGAAACGGCTGAAATGCCTGGTATGTATCATGGTGAAGATTATGATGTTGCTGGATTTTGCGTAGGTGTTGTCGAAGCTGATGATGTTATAGATGGTTCTCGAGTTGCTCATGGGGATGCATTGATTGCTCTCGCTTCTTCTGGCCCCCACTCGAATGGTTACTCACTGATACGCAAAATTATAGAAATATCAGAAAGCGATACAAATGAAGATTTAGAAGGCAAACCCTTATCCGAGCATTTGCTTGAACCAACTCGCATTTATGTAAAAAATGTGTTGTCTTTGTTAGAAAAAGTACAGGTAAACGCCATATCACATATCACTGGTGGCGGTTTTTGGGAAAACATTCCAAGAGTATTACCTGAAGGAACAAAAGCAGTCATTGACGCAAAATCTTGGCAATGGCCAGCAATATTTAATTGGTTACAACAAAAAGGCAATGTAACGACCCATGAAATGTATCGCACATTTAATTGTGGTGTAGGTTTGATCATCGCTTTACCTAGTGATAAAGCCGTTCAAGCCATTGATATACTTAATAAGCTTGGTGAAAACGCATGGCAAATTGGGCATATAGAAAATAGTAATGCCGAGCAACAGGTTGAGATAAATTAAGTGTTAGAACAAAAAGCGCAAAGACCAAAAAAGACTATTGTGGTGTTGGTTTCAGGCAATGGTTCAAACTTGCAAGCGATCATCGATGACATTGCTCAACGAAAGATTAACGCCAAAATCTTAGCGGTTATCGCTAACCAAGAAACAGCGTATGGTTTAATTCGTGCTGAGAATGCGGGTATTCCAGCGTTTTTTATTGATCACAAAGGTTTTTCGAGCCGCGAAGAATTTGATGCTAAGATGATTAAGTGTATTGACAAATACAACCCAGATTTGATTGTACTCGCTGGTTTTATGCGTATTCTTACGCCTGACTTTGTTGGACACTTTCAAGGTAGAATGTTGAACATTCACCCCTCTTTGTTGCCGAAGTACAGAGGATTACATACTCACCAACGATCGATTGATGCTGGAGATGACGAACATGGTGCGTCAGTGCACTTTGTTACACCAGAACTAGATGGTGGACCGGTAGTATTACAGTCCAAGGTGCCGGTATTTAAACAACAAGATGCACAAGAATTAGCAGAACGTGTTCAACAACAAGAGCGCCAAATGTATCCTCTTGTGATTAAATGGTTTTGTGAAGATAGACTTAAAATGTTCGATAATAAAGCGGTATTAGACGACCTAGTATTAGCTGAAGGAGGCTACGCAATTGGGTAAATCGATGTTTCTTGTATCAATGACTTTAATTTTAGGACTGACTTTCAGTACCAATAATCAAGCAGATACGAATGACCATTCAAATACAAATAACGAACAACTAGTAGGTTTTGAAGCGGGATACAGCGTTTATCGATTTGGAAGAAATTTAGGAAAAGCCAAACTAAGTCTTAAAATTGATGAAAATAATCTATATAGACTAGATTATTATTCTAAAGTCTCAGCATTCTTTCTATCAGACATTCGTTCTGAAACCAGTTTTTTTTCATTCCATAATAAACAATTACATCCTCAAACTTATGCTTACAGTCGCAGAGGTACAGGTTCAAATAAAAAAACCAAAATTCATTTTGATGCTGAAAATTCAAAAATCACCGTTAATCAGACTCAGCCAATAGAATGGTCAGGACAATTAGATAACCAACTCTATCGCTTAGATGTGCAATTAAAGCTAGCCACAGGCACCCGTGAGTTTGTGTATGATATTGTGAATAATAGAGGGCAGTTGCGCCATTATGAGTTGAAAGTGGTAGGCAAAGAACAACTTGACTTACCTTTTGGCATGATTGAAGGCATCAAGGTCAAAATTATACGTAACAACTCATCAAGAGAAACCATTGCTTGGTTCTCTCCACAACTGAACTATCAATTAGTAAAGCTTAAACAGTTCAAAGATGGTGACGAACAAGGTGAGATCCGTTTAAAATATTTCACTTCTGAAAATTCCCAACTCGAAGTGAAAAACTGAACACTCTGGCAACAATTCATCTGTACCGATTTTATTTGTTATTATTTTAATTAATACAGTCATATTTAAATTATCCATTCAAATCATAATTAAAAATCACCTCTTAAACTTGATTTTCATATGGCAAAAATATACTGTTAAATTTCTGGTCTGACCTCTAGTTTTGGAGTATTTATGCAAATGTTAATTTGGTTTTTATATATAACAGCCACACTCGGTGCTGTAAGTTATTTTCGAATGACATTATTTAACGCAACCGTCGCCATTTTTTGTCTATTTGTGTTGGGAAGTATTTTAGGTGTTGTAGGTGAATTTACTTGGTTAATATTTTTAATTGTAAGCTTGCCCCTCAACATTATATCTGTGCGAAAACAGTACATCAGTGAACCCCTTCTAAAAATCTACAAAAAAATCATGCCTGAAATGTCGAGCACAGAAAAAGATGCTATCGATGCAGGCACTGTTTGGTGGGACGGTGAAATTTTTAGTGGTAACCCCAATTGGCAAACCTTACATAACATTCCTAAAGCTCGCCTAACGTCTGAGGAGCAAACATTTTTAGATGGTCCGGTAGAAGCAGTATGTAAAATGTGTGATGACTGGGAAGTAACCCATAAAAATGCAGATTTGTCTGCAGAGGTTTGGCAGTTTTTGAAAGACAATAAATTCTTTGCCATGATCATCAAAAAAGAATTTGGTGGCTTAGAATTTTCTGCTTTCTGCCAATCCCGTGTATTACAAAAGTTATCTAGTGTTAGTGCAGTTTTATCCACCACAGTTGGAGTACCTAACTCATTAGGTCCAGGTGAGTTATTGCAACATTATGGAACTGAAGAACAAAAAAACCATTATTTGCCTAAACTGGCTGTCGGAGATGAAATCCCTTGTTTCGCTCTCACTGGCCCAGAAGCGGGTTCGGATGCTGGTTCATTGCCAGACAGCGGTATAGTCTGCAAGGGATTATGGAATGGTGAAGAAATACTTGGTATGAGCCTTACGTTTGATAAACGTTATATTACATTAGCCCCAGTTGCAACTGTGATCGGTTTAGCCTTCAAAATGTATGATCCAGACGGATTAATAGGTGATGAAAAAGAGTTAGGCATTACTTGTGCACTATTACCTAGAGATACAGCAGGCATGGAGATAGGTAACCGTCATTTTCCGTTAAATGTACCCTTTCAAAATGGACCAATTAGAGGACAGGATATTTTTGTACCATTAGATTATATTATTGGCGGCACTAACATGATCGGCCAAGGCTGGAGAATGTTAGTTGAATGTTTATCTGTTGGTCGTGTTATCACTCTTCCATCAGCGTCTGCAGGTGGCGCTAAAAGTATCGCCCTAGCAACGGGGGCTTATGCCCGTATTCGTCGTCAATTCAAGATGCCGATTGGAAAAATGGAAGGCATAGAAGAGATGTTAGGACGTATCGGTGGCAATGCCTATTTAATGGACGCCGTGACTTCTTTTTCAACTAAAGGCGTAGATTTAGGTGAAAAACCTTCTGTCATATCTGCTATATGCAAATATCATTTAACAGAAAAAATGCGTCAGGTAGTGAATGATGCAATGGATGTTCATGGTGGTAAAGGCATTATGCTTGGACAAAACAACTATTTAGGCCGCGCTTATCAAGGCGCACCGATTGCGATTACCGTTGAAGGTGCCAACATCTTAACCCGTAACATGATGATCTATGGACAAGGTGCAATGCGCTGTCATCCCTATGTGTTGGCAGAATTGCTAGCGGCCGGCAACCCTGATGTGGACGAAAGCTTAGAACAGTTTGACCAAGCAGTATTTGGACATATTGGGTTTGCTGTCAGTAACTTGTTCCGCAGTTTATGGTTTTCATTGACAGGCGCACGTTTCACTCATGCACCCTTTACTGATGAAACCGCAGGCTATTATCGTTCCATGCAACGTTACAGTTCCAATATGGCCTTTCTATCTGATGTTTCCATGGCCATATTAGGCGGAGAATTAAAACGCCGTGAACGTATTTCAGCGCGTCTAGGGGATATATTAAGTTATTTATATCTTACCTCGTGTGTGTTGAAGCGTTTTGATGATGAAGGTCGTAAAATTGACGATTTACCTTTGATGCACTGGGCTATGCAAGATAGTTTACATAAACTAGAAGTTGCCTTAGAAGAATTATTCGACAACTTTCCATCTAAATTAATGGGTAAAGCGCTCAAAATAATTGTTATGCCATTTGGTAAAAAATACAAGCGCCCTTCAGATCAGTTAGAACATGACATTGCCAGAATTTTACAAACTCCATGTGAAGCACGCAGTCGTTTAGGTGCTGGTCAATATCTTTCTCGTGAGCCGGGTAATTTAATGGGAGATTTAGAACAAACGTTAGAAAACGTTATCGCTGCCGAGCCTATTTACAATAAAATCTGTAAAGCAGCTAAACAACATTTACCTTTTACCGAGTTGGATAAGTTGGCAGATAAAGGACTTGAATTAGGCGTGATAACCGAAGAACAGGCTACCCTGCTTAGAGAAACGGAGAATGGTCGGTTACGCACTATCAATGTTGATGACTTCAAGCATAGTGAGTTAGTACAAACAATTGAGAAAGAGAAAGAAAAATCTAAAAGAAAACCACGAGCCACCAAGATTGCTTAAGCATTATGTTAAAGCCCTGTTAATCAGGGCTTTTTATTGATTGTCAACAAAAGCACGCTGCGCGCCATCATCCCGCGCGGCGTCCGCATGATGGTTTTGTCTCGAATCCTTTCGAGCCAGTTACTCTTTTTATAAAGTGCGTCGTGCACTTTACCTTTCAGGCAAGCTAAAGCTGTTCCATATTTATCCCGTAAATAGGATCAACAGCAAAAAAGAGTATCCAGAAAATGCCGCTCGCGACTAAAGTATTTAACCGCACAAAAAGACTTATTCTAGGGTCGTTCCAAATGTGTCACTTCAACTTCCACTCAAATGGCGTCCCGCGCGGCGACCGCTTGCCATTTGCCCCTAAAATAAGCCTTTTTGTGCTGAAACTTTAAATGCGGGAAGCACCGCTTCGCTGCTAAAACAGGTGTTTCGCATACTAGGTTAAACTTTAAAAACTGTACTTATTTGGCCACACCCTGTAGGGTAATTTTCAATCCGAATTATGATGTTAGTTTTCGATTCAAAGGAAGTACAAATTTAAAATGGATGAAGTAAAACAAAAAATAGCGTTATTTATTGATGCTGATAATGCCCCCGCGAGTAAATTCGAAAAGGTATTGAGTGAAGTAGCAAAATACGGCTCAGTGACAATCCGCAAAGCTTATGGCAACTGGAAATCACCCACACTTAAAGGATGGGAAGAGTTACTTCACGAACATGCAATCCAACCCATTCAGCAATACGACTTAACCAAAGGTAAGAATGCTTCTGATATCGCTATGGTGATTGACGCCATGGACATCATGTACACCAAAAACATCGATGTGATGTGCTTTATTTCATCTGATAGCGACTTCACACCTATGGTGACAAGAGCCTTAGCCGAAGGAAAAGTAGTGTTAGGGTTTGGAGAACGAAAAACGCCTTCCCCTTTCGTCAATGCCTGTTCAAAATTTCTCTTCCTCGATGAACCCGAAACAGAAGAAGCTGAAAAAGAGCCAAAACCCAAAAATCTAAAATCCAACACAAAACTTGTTAACCTACTACGCCAAGCGATTGAAGCCACCGAAGATGACGAAGGCTGGGCAGTCCTAAGTTCTGTTGGCAAAAACATATCAAACAGAACCTCATTTGATTGCCGAAATTATGGTTTTAGGAATTTAAGCAGCTTGTTTAAAGAAGTTGATCTGTTTGAACTAAAGCTAGTTCAAGGCAGAACATACATGGTTAGAGATGCAAGAAAGTGTAAAAAAAATGAACAAGTGCAGTCATAGGGATTGGTTTATGAGCAACTAAAAGCACGCTGCACGCCATCATCCCGTGCGGCGTCCGCATGATGGTTTTGTCTCGAATCCTTTCGAGCCAGTTACTCTTTTTATAAAGTGCGTCGTGCACTTTACCTTTCAGGCCAGCCAAAGCGGTTCCATATTTATCCCGTAAATA
>JBNMPD010000031.1:0-20654 GCA_051276225.1 Flavobacteriales bacterium | reverse complement strand
CGCTTTGACATTTCAGCCTTAAGCAGGCGCTGAACCATCTGTCGCCAATCGGCAGCAAGCGATGGTACTGTAGTATCATTATTTGTTGTTTTATCATTATTTTTGGACATAATTTAACTTTTACCGAATAACCAAACGTGAATTATAATTTACATTTAAAACATATAAATATCAAATGTTGAAAATATAATTTGACTTACTAACTTTAAACTGACTAAACTGTGTCACGTAATATCTCTGATGGCTAACATCTTTGAATTACCGATTAGTCACTAGCCCTACAGGAGAGTAGCCATGACTTGGGATCTTAACCAACTTGAGACCCTTTTAGCAGACAACCAAGATTTAGTTGTCACTAAAGAAGAAAATTGTTTATTAGTAGCAAACAGTGACGGAATAGATGCTTGGTTAGCTATTAGCGGCGAGCAAATTTTGGTTGAATCATTATTATTTGCCAAAACCGAAGTCAAAGACTGTGTGGCGTTAAATGAGGAAATTTTAAAAACACACATGATATTCCCTCTGACAACAGTGGGAATATCACAAGTCGCTGGTGATGAATATTATACCGCATTTGGCTCATTAAGTTCGCAGTCAAAAGCTGAGAGCGTAATGATTGAGCTAGTCACCCTGTTTCAAAATGTTGAAGCATTTTTAGATGCCTATCAAGATCATTTGAAATAACATTTATTTTATACATTAGGAGTAGGAATATGTCAGTTTGGAGAAAATTAGTCACTGCTATCAAAGGCGGAGCAACTGAAGCGGCGCAATCTGTCGCTGATAGTCAGGCCATTCGTATTCTTGAACAAGAAATTCGTGATGCCAAAGATGAGCTGCGTAAGTCAGATCACGCTAGAACTCAAATATTAGCTAAGTGCAAGCTTGCTCAACAAAAAGTGGATAGTTTACAAGCTTCTGTTGAACAATATGAAGCCCATGCCCGCAAGGCAGCGGATACTGACCGTCAACTAGCTTTGGACTGTGCACAAAAATGTGGTGATTTACGTGCAGAACAAGACGTTGAACAAAAGTACCTTGATCAGTTTAAACAATCTGAAAAGCAACTAGCTGTTAATATCAAGCAAGCTAAATCAAACTTGAAGCGTTTAGAACAGCAAGTCGATATGGTGAAGGCGACTGAGTCGGTGCAAAAAGCTCAGGTTGCGGTTTCATCTCGTCATCTAGGTGCTAACAGTAAAATGAAAACGGCAACTGAATCACTTTCACGTATTCAAGATAAGCAGAATTTACGTAATGCTGAATTACAAGCGGCGGAAGAGTTGGCAACTGAAGAGTCGAGTGATGACTTGAGTAAACGTTTAGCTGAGGCAGGTATAGCCGGCGGCAGCTCATCTGCAGATGACGAACTCAGTCGTATATTGGGTAAATAGTTCATCAGCATTTGAAGTGAAATAAGACAACGCAAATGATGTTTCCAAAATTACGCAAAATGCTGGTTCGGGTGTTTGCCGAGATGCGCTGGTACAGTATTGTACTGGCGCTTCTTTTTTATGCCATGACCAGTTGGCTTTTGCTGAATTTAGCAGGCGAAGAATCACTCACACAGTCATCGGATTTTATTTATTGGTTGGTTGTTACGGGTTCAACAGTGGGTTACGGTGATTTGTCACCGAGCACTACAGTTGGCAAATATTTAGTATCCTTTTATATTATTCCAATGGGCCTAAGTATTTTTGCTCTTGTCTTAGGGCGCGTTGCAGGTTGGGTATCGAATCAATGGCAAAAAGGAGCAAGAGGTTTGAAAAGTTTAGATATTGAAGATCATATTCTTGTGCTGGGTTGGAATGGACATCGCACTATTCGTTTGTTAGAACTACTGATCCGCGAACGAGCCTATATTAAAGACGATCCTGTTATAGTGCTGTGTGTAAGAGCAGATATCACTAACCCTTTGCCTGGCCAAATTGAGTTTGTCAAAGTCACCACCTTTAGTAATGACTTAGATATGGACAGAACTTGCGTAGCTAAAGCCCGTGTTGTGTTAATGGACAATCCAGAGGATGACTTAACCATGACCACCGCTTTGTATTGTAGTCAGCGTAATCCTGATGCCCAAATGGTGGCTTATTTTAATGATGAAAGCCTAGTCAGTTTGTTACATAAACATTGCCCTAACGTGGAATGTACACCTAGTGTGGCAGTGGAAATGTTAGCGAAATCAGCTTTTGATCCCGGTTCCAGTTTGTTACATCACGACTTACTCGATATTAATCATGGTCAGGCACAATATTCAGTCAGTATTCCAGTTCACATTCCCCCCATAAAAGTTGAACATATTTTCGAAACTTTTAAACGTAAGTATCGTGCGACTTTAATTGGTATGTCTAAAGCAGAAGAAAAGTTAAATATTCACGTTAACCCAGACTTAGACCTCATGCTATCGCCTGGTGACAAAATTTTCTATATCGCTGATGAGCGCATTATTGATTTGAATTGGCATGACTTCGTTGAAAGGTAAATAGGCCCCTTATGTTTAGTAAATTATTTGGTAAAAAAGACACTGAAACGAAACCTAAAGCACCTGAAATTATGGGGTTGTACTTGGGTGGTTCGTTTGAACTGGATCCTCTTAAACTGCGCTTGATTGAGCCAGAACTGATGATTGAAAAAGCAGCCAGTCATCACCTTATTCAAGCAGTAGGAGAAGTCAACTTAGATACTGGTGGCAAAATTCTGCGCTTTTACACAGATGATGATGCCTTCTTGCAAGTTATCTTAGATGGTGGCGATACGGAAAATCACATTACAGATGTAAAGTTATGGTATTTTTATGAAACAAAAACCATCGGCTCAGAAGCGCAGTGGAAACAAATTATTGCATCAGGCGTATCCAAACCTATTTATCAGCTTGAAGATGAAGAATATGAGCGAGTTTGGGATGCAGTAGGTGAAGAATCTCCTCCTGTTGCTATGACTGAAAAAACCTATGAAGAAGATGGCGACACAAGCGAAACCGATCAATTTGTGATGTTATATGAACGTCAACTTGAAAATGGCGAAACTGAAACCCTTCTGGTTACCGCTGAAGAAAAGTTAATCAAAAATAATTTTGATCGTTGCTTAGTGATCAGTACAGGCTTTAACATTGGTCAAGCAGATATTACAATTAATGGCTAACGGTTTCCTATTATCGAGCAACGCATATGGTACGCTCAATATCATCTAGTAAAAAAAAGGAAAAATAATGGACGCAGTGATCAATTCAATATCAGGCTTAGGCAATTTTGCGCTGTATTTTGCAGTTTCAATCTTGTTGTTGTTTATATTTAAAATAGTGTATGCATTTGTTACTCCTCATAATGAGTGGGAATTAGTCAAGGTGCATAAAAATCAAGCGGCAGCCATAGGTTTTGGTGGTGCAATTATTGGTTTTAGTATCGCCTTAGCAGGTGCTGTTGCCAACTCAGAGTTTTTAATTGATTTTGTAGTATGGGGAGTGGTGGCAATTATCGCTCAATCGATTGCCTTTGCCTTATTACGTTTTACTTTTATGCCTAAAATTGCTGAGCGGATCGTTAAAAATGAAGTGTCAGCAGGCACCATTTTAGCCGCTGTTTCTATTTCTGTCGGGTTGCTTAATGCTGCCTGCATGAGTTACTAGGAGGGCCTAATGCAATCCAATAAAACCAAACGTTCCAAGTCAATCAACTTGGTCGGTATGCGCAAAAGCTTCAGTGTTAAACCTCTCGCGTTGGGTGTTGCAGCCATTTTTCTTTCAGCTTGTGGCGGCAAACAACAAGAAGCGGCTGTATTCACCAGTGTGGATGATTGTACTAATGCAAACCCTGAGTTTGCCGAAAAGTGCAAGACAGCTTATGAAGAGGCAATAAAAGAAGCCGAGCGAACAGGACCCAAATACAACACGCAGAGGGATTGTGAGTCTGAATTTGGTAACAACCAGTGTAATGTTGTACGAAATGAATCAGGTTCATTTTTTATGCCATTTATGGCCGGCTATATGTTGAGTAACTTAATGTCGCCAAGAGGGTACTCATCTCAGCCCATGTTTACTTCTTTCTCTAGGAATTCTTCTTACAGAAGCAGATGGGTCGGTGCAGATGGCCAAGACTTTGGCGATAATCGTCGCAGAACCATGCGGGTTAGTGAAAAGGCTTTAAAGCCTAAACCGACGGTGAATAAAACCATCAGTCGCGGTGGGTTTGGTAGCAGTGTTCGAGCTAAATCTAGTTGGGGCAGCAGCTCTAGAAAAGGTGGCTGGGGTGGCTAAGTTTGGTTTTAAATACAACATATTGCGTAAGTGACATTAAATTCATGTTGATATCGTGTTAAGAGTCGCCATCCCAGAACGCGTCAATTGGAAAAGAAAAGCCGCAGAGTTCGGCTTTAAATTCCATACCATGAAAGGTAAAGCTTACTGGGATGAATCGGCTTATTATCAGTTTTCTCTCGAACAAATTGAGCGAGACTTAGAAGCCCCCACTGAAGACATTCATCAAATGTGTTTGGCAGTGGTGGATAAAGTAGTCAACTCTGAAGAATTGCTTGAAAAATTTCAAATCCCACAACACTTTTGGCAGCAGATTACTGACTCATGGAAAAATCAGGATCCAAGTCTTTATTCTCGCTTAGACTTTGCCTATCACGGCACAGGCCCGGCTAAACTGTACGAAAATAATGCTGATACACCCACATCTTTGTATGAATCAGGGTTTTGGCAATGGTTATGGTTAGAAGAACAAGTCAACGTAGGTAAGGTTAGCAAACAAGCAGACCAATTTAATTCATTACAAGAAAAGCTAGTGCATCGATTAGCCGTCATTGCCAAACATTACGATATCAGTCAGATGCATTTTGCCTGTTGCCAAGATACAGATGAAGACCGTGGCACAGTGCAGTATTTACAAGATTGCGCAAAAGAATCGGGATTAAACAGTAATTTTGTCTTTATAGAAGACATTGGTCTCGCTGAGTGTGGTAGTTTTAGTGATTTACAAGACAACAAAATTCAAACCTTATTTAAGCTCTACCCATGGGAATTTATGCAACGGGAGGAGTTCGGTCAGTCTATAGGACCTGCCCAGATAAACTGGCTAGAGCCTATCTGGAAATCGGTTTTATCAAATAAAGCTTTGATGCCGATGCTGTGGAAATTATTCCCTAATCACCCGAATCTACTGCCCGCTTATTTCGAAGATGAATTGAGTATGGCGACTGAAACTAAACTGGTCAAAAAACCGATTTTTTCCCGAGAAGGTGCCAATATCAGCGTCATTGAAAACGGTAAAACAGTGTTACATGCTGATGGCCCTTACGGTGAAGAAGGTTTTATTTACCAGGCTTATTATCCTCTGCCTCAATTTGGAAATAATCATACCTTGATAGGCTCGTGGTTGGTAAATGATCAAGCGGCAGGCATTTCGGTAAGAGAAGATTCGTCGCCCATTACCCAAGATATGTCACGCTATTTACCACATATTATTTTGTGACAATTTGACATGACTGTTGTGACGTTTTTCAGTCACAATGCTGTTACTGGCCTCCACTGCGTATTATTTAGATTATGAACCCTATCATCAAACCTTTGAATAACAATCAACATATTCGTCTAGTGCTCGCTATTTTTGTGTTATTTAGTGTGATTGAAATAATCAATTTGTTCACCGGACGTATTTTCAGCCAGTTAGGTACCATTCCTCGCTATGTGCCCGGACTTAGAGGCATAATCTTGGGGCCTTTTGTGCACGGCAGCCTGCAGCATTATTTTTCGAATATCATACCACTTTGTATATTTAGTTATTTACTGCTGCAATATGGGTTACAGCGCTATTTGCAAGTAACATTATGGATCATGATCATCTCTGGCTTATTCGTCTGGTTATTTGCACGACCAGCCACACACATAGGTGTTAGCGGCATCATATATGGTTATTTTGGTTATTTAGTCTTGGCAGGGTTTTTAAGTGGTAAATTTAAACTTATTTTTATTTCTGTGTTAGTGGCATTTTTTTACGGTGGGCTTATTTTTGGCATTTTACCCTCTAGCCCTTTTGTCTCTTGGGAGTCTCACTTATTTGGTTTTATTGCCGGATTAGTAGCAGCAAAATTATGGGCAAAACCATCGCTCTAAACTCAGAATACGAATATAATACTCACAAGCAAAAACATGCATAACAATAGGTAGCCAATGTCCGACGTTCAACCACAGAAAAAAACAGGCTTGCTAGGTAATCTAGCCTTTAATATCATTATTCCAGTGTTGATTTTAACCAATCTCAGCAGTGATGAATATTTGGGGCCAGCTTGGAGCATCGTAGCGGCACTAATTTTTCCAATTGGTTTTGGTATATGGGATCTCAAACAAACAGCTAAGATCAATCCGTTTTCAGTGCTTGGTATTGTCAGCGTTTTCTTAACAGGCGGTATCAGTTTGTTAGAACTACCTGCTGAATATATTGCGATTAAAGAAGCAATGATACCCGCTATTATCGGTTTTGCCGTTCTGATCACCCAAAGAACCAGCAAACCTTTGTTAAAAGTGTTTGTGCTAAGTGAACAAATTATTAATTGGCAAAACCTCAATCAGTCTTTAGCCAGCTCTGGGACCAGCAAAATTTTTGAGAAAAAAATGGCAATTAGCTCTTATATTGTTGCGGCTTCTTTTTTCTTATCTGCGGTACTAAATTACGTTTTGGCTAAGGTTATATTAGTCAGCGCCCCAGGCACATCGGAATATACCGAAGAGTTGGGCAGAATGACGGCCTTGAGTTATCCCGTGATTGTGATCCCAAGTATGCTGATGTTAATGGCAGCGCTGTGGTACATTTTTTCACAGATTAAAAAACTAACCGGCGAAGAACTTGAGAAATTTTTAGCAGACGTTTAGAACTAATGCTCTGCTTTATCGTACTTGTAATATTATTTATATAGATGTAATAAGGCAGTAATGATCCAAGTTAGCGGTTTAATCAAACAGATTACTGATGGGCATTCGAACAAAAACATCTTAGACGAACTGGATTTTTCTGTTGCAGTCAAACAATCTATCGCTATCAGTGGTGAATCTGGATCAGGCAAGTCTACATTACTACACATTCTTGCGGCTCTAGATAACGCCGATAAGGGTGAAGTTAAAGTGGCGGGCTTGGCGCTCAATACTATGAGTGAGGTGCAAGCTAATCAGTTTCGAAAAAAACACTTAGGCATCGTTTTCCAACAGTTTAATTTAATCGACTGTTTATCTGTGTGGGACAATATTACTTTTCCAGCAAGGCTTAATGGCTTGCCAATCGACCAATATCACAACGATTTGTTAGAACAGTTGGGGTTAAGCTCGCACAAAAACAAACTGCCAGTTAATTTATCTGGTGGAGAACAACAAAGGGTAGCTATTGCCCGCGCCTTATCCCACAAACCCAGTCTAGTGTTGGCCGATGAACCGACTGGAAACTTAGACGATAACAATAGCCAAAGAGTGACTGAGTTATTATTTGGATTGTGTAAGTCACTAGGACTAACGTTAGTCGTTGTGACACACAGCCCAAAAGTAGCCGCCTTCGCTGATACGCGATTATTATTACAACAAGGACAGCTGCATGCTGTTTTAAACCAAAATACAGATCTGACTATAAATCAGACACAGAACCGTGTCTCAACCTGATAATGGTACCTTTACTGAAACTTATATGGGCAAGCTACCAGCATAATACTTTACGTGTGGCACTGGTATTGATTGCTTTAATCACAGCTTGTGCTGGTCTTAGTGCAGTGTTGGTGATCAATAGCGCCGCAAAAAATAGTTATGCCTCTGCTAGTCAACCATTTTTACAACAAGTCGAACAACGCATCACTGCTCGAAGTGGTCACTCATTAAGTAAGCAAGATTTCACTTCACTGCGTCGTTTAGGCTTTACTCAACTTATCCCAGTATTACGCAGCTCACAAAACATTATTCATCCTAAAACTGGCGAGACTCGACGATTATCATTGTTGGGTATAGATACGTTTTCAATTTTCAGTTATTCCGCGAGTAATACTTCACAGGTTGTACCAAATAATACAAGTCCCCCAACACAAGATCTTAGTCAATTATGGACACCTCCTTTTACCAGCGTGATCCATCCGGATTTTGCGTCTGAGTTAAACTTTGCTAGCGGTCAAGTTTTGTCTATTGAAAACAAACAGTCATTACCACAACTTGCGATTACCGATATTGATGGTTTAGGACGAGAGGTCGTCATGGACATTGGGCAATTACAACGAGTATTAGGTACTCAGAAAATTAGCGAACTCTTAGTAATAGGAGAGAAAGAGAAAAACAATAGTGCCATTGATGTTCTGCAGGCAGCATTACCAGACCACCTACAACTTGAAAATATCAACACAGGCGATCAAGCACAGCAGCTTACCGGTAGTTTTCACCTCAACCTTTTAGCTATGGCATGTTTGATGTTTGTCGTGTGTATGTTTGTAGTCATGAACGCCTTACATTTATTGATCATGAAACGCTGGCAAAATCTGCGGATTGCTCGACAACTGGGAGTATCAAGAAAACAAATATATTGGGCGCAGGGTGCAGAGTTAGTATTAATCAGCTTTCTTTGTGCGCCTCTAGGTGCTATCGCTGGGGTATTGTTAGCGCAATTAGCTTCACCCATGGTGTCACTCACGTTACAAAGTCTATTTGATGTTCGCGTAGGTTACACTCAGGTAGCCTATGTAACGTTAATGTTGCAGTGTTTTGTAGCCTGTATTATTGGCGCAGTAGCAGCAGCTATTTTGCCTATGTGGCAGCTGAATACTAAGTTGGCTTTACGTAACTTATCTGTCAGTACTCACTCAAGTCATTTATCTTGGTTGTATGCCAGCATTGCATTGGGTTGTTTTGCGGTTGGTTTAGGTTATTACTCTACAGGCATGTTGATGAGTTTTGGTGCTATCGCAATAAGCATTTTTGCGGGGTGTAGCCTGCTTATTTATGCCGTACCAAAAAGCTTGAACACACTGTTTAATACTTTACCAGAACAATGGGTATTATTTCGCTGGTTGGCTGCAGATGGTGTTCGCTTATCACAAAAGAGTAAAATTGCTTGCTGTGCCTTTTTTATCGCGCTAACCAGTAATATTGGTATGAACCTGATGGTGGATAGTTTCCGTCAAGCCACACATCAATGGTTAAGTCAGCGCTTAGTAGCGGATCAGTATGTTTCAACTCAAACACCGAAGGTTTTTACTGCATGGTTAGCCTCTCAAGATATCAATGTGGATGTAGTAGAGCGTAAAGGCATTGATGCATTTTTAGTTGATGAGTCACAGAGCCGTGAGATCTTCCAAGCGAACAATCAAACGAACAATCAAACAAAATTAGAGCTTAGATCTTACCCCAGTACTGAGCTGTATCAATCCGCAATGTTATTTGCTGAGCAACAAACAGATGTTTGGCAAGTATTTTCTGCAGGACAAGGAGTATTGGTTAATCAACAATTGGCCTTACGTCATGGATTAACACTGGGAGAAACATTGAGTTTTTATACTGAAACAAGTCGACCTGAAACTAAACAGATAGTCGGTATTTATTATGATTACGGCAATCAAAATGTTCAAGCTATGCTGGATTTAGACTATTTTAGCAAATACAAAGCCAACACGACGCTGTTTGCTTTGCACTTTGCATCCGAACAGCAACAGCGTTTATTTGCCAACCAACTAACATCATCTTCAATATCTAATCAGGTAAGATCGATACAAACCCGTGAGTTATTGGCATTGTCGATGAAAACGTTTGAGCGCACATTTGTGATTACAGATGGCTTAAACATCGTCACGTTATTAGTCGCGGCATTGTCTTTAGCCACATCGGTGTTGATGATTGACATGGATAATCGACCTCAAAGAGCCCTATTAAGAAGCATGGGGGTGGGTAATTATCAAATTACTGGATTATCGCTTATTCAATACACTCTGCTCAGTTTACTGGCTTGTCTGGTGGCATTGCCCTTTGGTATTGGGTTGACGTGGCTATTGATCAACTTAATTAACGTGCAAGCATTTAGTTGGAGTTATCCAATATTGATAACACCCTCTAAACTTTTTTCAGCTGGAATGATGAGTATCCTGTTGATCGTAATAGTCGTCGCACTGCCTCTTTACAAATTGAGTCGTCGCAAATTAGTTGAGGATATAAAATGTTTGAGTTTCTAATCAAGTATTTACTGTTGTTGATATTGGTAACAGGCTTTACCGCTTGCTCTAAAAAATCTGATATAAGCGCTGGTACTGATGAAGCACAAAATAAAGACACTATGTTTTCTGGCTTGAGTCGTTATCCAGTAGAGCAGCAAACGCCGCTTAATAGTCTTGAAACCGAGGCCTCTTCCAAAATCTTCGCCAGTGTGTTGCCAGGATACAACATTACATTTCCAATTGATCACGGCAGTCACCCAGAATTTGCGGTGGAATGGTGGTACATCACCGCTAATTTAACCGATCAACAAAATAATTCTTATGCGCTGCAATGGACACTATTTCGGTTTGCTAGTGACACCCAAAACACGCCTTGGGCGGATGCTCAGCAATATATGGGGCATGTGGGTTTAAGAGACGGAAAACAGGCTTGGTTTGAAGAACGTTTTGCTCGTGGTGGCGTAGGTAATGCGGGCATATCGACCGCTCCATTTAATGCGTTTATTGATGATTGGCAGTGGCTTGCGCAATCATCCAATATGTTTCCATCGACGCTTGAATTTACTATCGATACGCAGATTAAGGTTAACTTAGATTTTACAACAGACAAGCCCTTTTTAAAGCACGGCGAGCAGGGGTTTAGTCGTAAACTGAGAAACTCAGAACAAGCATCTTATTATTATAGCCAGCCACATATTCAAGTATCTGGACAGCTTAAACTGCCTAGCGGAATAGTTGAGGTAGCAGGCAATGCATGGTTTGATCACGAATGGACATCTCAATACCTAAGTCCACAGGCCCAAGGCTGGGATTGGTTTTCTATTCACTTTGACGACGGTGCTAAGTTGATGTTGTTTAATATGCGTCACGAGCAAGTCGAAGATTTTTGGTCAGGAACGTTAGTCAAAAAAGATGGAACCGTTGAACATTTATCTGAAGCCGATATTCAAGGGCGAGTCACCAAGCGGGGTAAAGTCGAAGGGCGCTTGTTGCCCTTGTATTGGTCGATTCAATTACCCAGGCATCACATCGACATACAGATTGCACCCATGCAAAGTAACCAGTGGAACCCGGGATTATTTGCCTATTACGAAGGAGGAACAGTGATTTCAGGCTCTCATTCTGGGGTCGGTTTTATTGAATTAACTGGATATTAGTTGGCACTTGATCTGACAGTGCCAACTACATCATGATTTGAAAAAACTATTTTTTATCCTGTAACAATTCAAACAAAACTTCTGCAATACGAGTGTTGTCTAAATAACCTCGAAAGCGCTCACTGCCCAATCCTTTGGCAAATATTTGAACGTCGACACCGGTATGTCCAGAGGTCGTCCAACCTGTATTTGAACGGTTATCTAAAATCTTAGAAATAGCGTTATGGAAAGCTCTAGGTTTGTCAGACTCAATCACACTTAAGCTTGATATTTCTTCTGACGTCAGCTCAAAACCTAATAAATCAGTGGCCAAAGCGCCTCTATCTTTAGCGGTAATTAGCTGTGTGCCAATCTCAACGGGTGAAGCCTTTAGATTTTTTAACCACTTAGGGCTCCAACTATAGTTGCCATTGGCACCAATACTTAGACCGCCGGTACTGTGATCAGCGGTAGCAACCAACAGTGTGTCAGGATTATTTACAAGATATTGCTCAAGCCATTCTAGGGTTACCGCAAGATCATGCATTTCAGCCATAGCAGACCCGATATCATTACCGTGTCCCGCCCAATCTATTTGACTGGCTTCAATAAGTAAGAAATAACCTTGGTCATTCTCTAACTGACGGATTGCGGCTTTTGCCAAAGTGGGAAGACGCATCTGATTGGCACTGTCGAGTGCCCAAGGCATGCCCGAATCTGCAAATAAACCCAGTAAAGGTGTACCTGCTTTCACCGATGCTAGCTGAGATAATTCATCAACATATTGATAACCAGCAGCTTTAAATTGTTCAACTAAATTACGGTCTTCACGAATAAAGTACTTCCAACCGCCGCCTAACATTACGTCCAAAACAAACTGGCCATTGATTTTTTCATCAAAATAACTGTCGGCTATTTGATCATAATTTTGACGACTTTCGTTATGTGCACCAAAACTTGCGGGGGTAGCGTGATTAATTTGTGATGTCACTGCTATTCCTGTTTTACGCCCTTGTTCTTTGGCCAACTCTAATACTGATGGAACAGGCTTTTTGTTGGCATCTACACCAATTGCGCCGTTATAAGTTTTCACGCCTGTTGCTAACGCTGTGGCGCTCGCAGCTGAATCGGTCACGTAACCCGTGTCCATATCAGGGTGTGTACTAGACATGCCTACTAATAATCTATCAAATACTGTTGTCTCAACTTCAGGCGTACTAGGATCGTCTGCGAACATACGATATGCCGTGGTATAGGATGGACCCATACCATCACCTACAATCACAATAATATTTTTAGGCGAACTAATATTTTGATGTGAATCATTAGCCAATGCTGAATGACATAATACAGCTAATAAAAGAATCGAAAGTTGCTTCATCTGATCTCCAATGACGAAAAAGTGAATGATAAATATATGTGCATAATACGCTAGCTATTAAAAGCATGTGTGTCCATGAATTAATATTAAATGACTTAGATGAACAAAAAATGAAGATTAGAGATTTTATTGATAAATATCGACTTTAAGCGTCGAGTATCTCGCACATTCTCTATTACACAACGTCGACTAACACATCTGGTTCGAACGTCGAAATAAAGCGGTTTCTGCCAGTTTTTTTCTACCATTAGCATTAACCTGAGTAATGATTATTAAATAGCTATTTTACCTGCTGTTAATGGTGGAGGCTGAATATCACTCCATAAAGTGTTGATAATACGCATCACATGCCCAGTCTAAATCCTTGCGTACTTTGTGTGCTTTGTCTACTTGGTGATGATCACATTGACGGCTTCGGCCTCATACTTATCCTCATTAATAGTGATTTTAATTGCAGCACGAAGATCAATAACGACAATGGAAACACCTCTGTAGTTGGTCGAACCTAAAAGGTTGTGATGAGAGCGGACATTCGATTCATAAAAGGTACTTAATAACGTAACTTATTTAAATACATGCAAAGCAAATGTGTGCCGTGACACCACTTTAAACATCAGCAACTCGCGTCTGTTTTCACCGACAAGTTTGATACGTCAATCCATTGCAGACATGCACTCTGACAAACACACTCTCTGACTAATTAATTGGTTAGTTAGTTAATTAATTTAGAATATAAGTAGTCACTGTGCACCTACCAACAATTTAAAGAGTAGACATATCAAAATTCAATTATCTAATTAAAGGTTTGGTTACCTAATACCGACATTCACACAGGATATGACGAAAATACTTTATATAGATTATAAATATGACATTTACCTATATAGGATGTGGTTAACAGCAACCCACCATACTTTATCGGTTGTTTTATTTTTTACCTTACTGTTATAGGAATATTCAAATGTCACAATATCAAAACGATGTTAAACAGATTGCACAACTAAGATCAACCAAGGCAGGTGCTTGGAATGCAATCAACCCAGATTATGCTGCTCGTATGAAAGCACAAAATCGCTTTAAAACTGGGTTAGATATTGCAAAATACACCGCAGCAATTATGCGTAAAGACATGCAAGAATATGATGCTGACTCGAGCCAATATACACAATCATTAGGCTGCTGGCATGGATTTATTGGACAACAGAAAATGTTGTCGGTAAAAAAACATCAAGGCACCACAGATAAAAGTTATTTGTACTTATCGGGTTGGATGGTTGCCGCGTTACGTTCAGAGTTTGGTCCCCTTCCCGATCAGTCGATGCACGAAAAAACATCAGTAGCCTCATTAATTGAAGAACTTTATACTTTTTTACGCCAAGCCGATGCCCGCGAATTAGGTGATTTGTTTAGACAATTAGATGACACCAAGCAGAAAGGCGGAGATACCGCAGGTATTCAACAGTCTATTGATAATTATGAAACGCATGTAGTGCCTATTATTGCTGATATTGATGCAGGGTTCGGTAATGAAGAAGCCACTTATTTACTTGCTAAGAAATTGATTGAAGCCGGAGCCTGCTGTATCCAGATAGAAAACCAAGTATCTGATGCTAAACAATGTGGTCATCAAGATGGCAAAGTCACCGTGCCACACGAAGACTTTTTAGCTAAGATCAATGCTGTACGTTACGCATTTTTAGAGCTGGGCGTAGATGATGGGGTAATTGTTGCGCGTACCGACTCTTTAGGTGCTGGACTGACTCAAAAAATACCAGTATCACAAAAGCCCGGTGATTTAGCCGCTCAGTACAATGCATTTCTTGATGCCAGCGAAGTGACTTCAATTGATGATTTAGTCGATGGCGACTCTGTGCTTAAGCAAAACGGCAAATTAGTCAAACCTGTTCGTTTACCTAATGGGTTATATAAATTCCAGGAAAACACCGGCTTTGACCGTGTGGTACTAGACTGTATAACGTCATTACAAAATGGCGCAGATTTACTGTGGATTGAAACAGAAAAACCACATGTCGGCCAAATTGGCGATATGGTTCGCGCCATTAGAAGTGAAATTCCTAATGCAAAGTTGGTATACAACAATTCACCCTCTTTCAATTGGACCTTGAATTTCCGCCAGCAGATATTTGATATCTGGTCAGAAGCCGGTAAAGACTTAAGCCAATTCAACAGAGACGAGTTGATGTCAGTTAAATATGACGACACCGATTTAGCCCTTGAAGCAGATGAAAAAATCAGAACCTTCCAATCGGATGCGGCCAGAGAAGCCGGTATTTTCCATCATCTTATTACTTTACCTACTTATCATACAGCAGCATTGTCTACTGATGATCTAGCCAAAGGTTATTTTGGAGACCAAGGTATGTTGGCCTATGTTAAAGGCGTGCAGCGTAAAGAAATTAGACAAGGCCTTGCATGTGTTAAACACCAAGCAATGGCTGGCTCTAATATGGGTGATGACCATAAAGAATACTTTTCTGGCGAACAAGCACTTAAAGCCTCTGGTGAGGACAATACTATGAATCAATTCGACGCTGAATAACTTTTTAGACAAATAACGTTTAAATTAAAAATTTTTAAGCGAAAGACTTTTAACGAAAAACTTTACGATAACTTGCAGCAATGGCTGTAAGTTATCGACATCATTCAACAAATCAATGAACATAGTTGTTAATTAACAACTTTCAATAACCCTTCCTGTTAAAAAAACAATAAACATATGTTTTTTAACAAAAAATAATATCTGGAAAAGATACCTAATACTGATAATATTCTTTTATTACATCAGTTTTCACAACGAGATAATAACCATGAATATTGCTAAGGTAGATTTAAACTTATTGGTTTATTTAGATGTACTGCTAAGAGAAGGCAGTGTGACTAAAGCGGCAAATCAATTAAGTATTACTCAGCCTGCAATGAGCAATGGCTTAAGAAGACTAAGAGACTTATTCAAAGATCCTCTGTTGGTGCGTACCAGTGATGGCATGACCCCTACCAAACGTGCTTTAGAGTTAAAGCCTATTATCCGCGATGTACTATCAAAGCTTGAAACAACGATTCAACCAGACACTGATTTTAGCCCATTTCAAAGTGAACGTACTTTTAGGATCATGGCCAGTGATTATGCAGAATCAACTTTATTGATGGAAGTGATCGGCAGGCTAAATAAACAAGCGCCTAATGTTACCCTTGATTTAATTACCCCCAGCGATGTGACATTTCATGATGTAGAGCAAGGTAGAGTGGATATGGCAATCAATCGATTTGAGGAGTTACCACTTTCTTTCCACCAAAAAGTGGTGTGGTATGACACGTTCTCTTGTGTGGTCAATAGTCACAATCCCATAGTGAAAAATTTTAATCTGGAACAATATTTGTCTAACAAGCATATATGGGTCAGTAAAACCGGTTTTGGCGTAGGTGTAGGTATCGACCCTAAAGAAGTACAAAAACTGGGGTGGGTGGATGCAGAGTTGACAAAAATTGGTAAAAAACGCGATATACGCGTATTTACGCGTCATTATCATGTTGCTCTGCAATTAGCCAAAGCACAAAACTTGATTGCTACTTTACCCAGTAAAGCCGCCAATATGTTCAAAGATGATCCTGAAGTCGAAATACTCGAACCACCGTTTGATATTCCTCCCATTGCTTTAAAAATGGCATGGAGTGCGTTGCTTCAGCATGACGCAGGACATATATGGCTTAGAAGATTGATTGCAGAGGTGGGTTCAGAGTTGGCTAATACATAACGTTAATTTTCTGCATGAATGGGAAGAATAACCTACATAAATTAATGCGCATAATACTAACGAGGTAAACTGAGTCTATTGAGAATGACCAAAGACTGAAATATGCAACTCACGCAAACTATACAAGACCAATATATTCAAAAGGGTAGACTAAAGGTTGCTAAACAGTTAGAGCAGTTTATCACCCAAGATGTTTTACCCGGCGCAGGAGTATCAGTTGATGATTTCTGGGCAAAGTTTGCAAATGTTCTACCTGAGCTATTATCTATTAATCAAAGTCTTCTGGAAAAAAGGATAAGTCTTCAACAGCAAATAGATCAATATTGCAGTTCAAGACAATCTATAGATGTTCAAGAATACAAAACATTTCTTACCAAGATTGGTTATTTACAATCCATTCCCGACGATTTTCAAATCAACACTACAAATGTCGATCCTGAAATTGCCATTTTGGCAGGCCCTCAGCTAGTTGTGCCAATCAACAATGCTAGATTTGCTTTAAATGCAGCAAATGCTAGATGGGGGAGCCTGTACGATGCGCTTTATGGATCAGATATTATTGAGCAAACCACTAGCAGCAAAACCAAAGGTTACAACGCGGATAGAGGGCAAAAAGTCATCGACTATGCCAGAAAATGGTTAGATGTGATTGCACCACTCAAAACGGGCAGTCATATACAAAGTAAAAAATACGTTATTGATAACGGCGAGTTATTGGTCACTTTAGCTGATGATACAGTGGTAAATTTGAAAACGCCGGGGCAGATCGTTGGCTTCCAAGGCACAATTAAACAACCTATCTGTATCCTAATTAAACACAATAGCATTCATGCTGAAATTCAATTTGACCAAGATAGTGTGATTGGTCAGCAAGATACGGCTAACATCAAAGATGTATTTTTAGAGTCAGCATTAACTACCATCATGGACTGTGAAGACTCGGTTACAGCTGTAGATGCAGAGGATAAAACCTTAGTTTACAAAAACTGGTTAGGGCTAATTAAGGGCGACTTAAGCGCCACAATCACCAGTGCTAACAAACAAACAATACGTAGTTTAAACCCAGATAGGCAATATAAATCTTCAACTGGAGGAGCGTTTAGCTTGCCTGGTAGAAGCTTGATGTTTATCCGTAATGTCGGACATTTGATGACAACAGACGCGATCCTATTTGATGATAAACCTATTTACGAAGGGATCATGGACGCGCTTGTTACCAGTTTAATATCAAAACATGACTTACTCGATAACGGTCTATTCAAGAATAGTCAAGCAGGCAGTATTTATATCGTGAAGCCCAAAATGCATGGGCCTGAAGAAGTAGCCTTCGCCGATTTGTTATTTTCAAAAATGGAATCTGTCATTAACTTACCCAGCCACAGCCTTAAAATAGGCCTGATGGATGAGGAAAGGCGCACCAGCCTGAATTTAAAAGCCTGTATAAAAGCAGCAAAGCATAGAGTGGTATTTATCAACACCGGCTTCTTAGACCGCACAGGAGATGAAATACACACATCTATGCAGTTAGGGCCTTTTGCCTCCAAAGCAACCATCAAAACAAGACCTTGGTTAAACGCCTACGAACAATCCAATGTTGTTACAGGCATCAACTCAGGGTTGTCTGGTAAGGCACAAATTGGCAAAGGCATGTGGCCCATCCCAGATAATATGGCAGACATGATGCAGGCCAAAATTGCGCATGTGCGTTCTGGAGCAAATACCGCTTGGGTGCCCTCGCCGACTGCAGCCACCTTGCATGCATTACATTATCATCAGGAAAACGTGTTTGACATCAGAATGAATATGGTAACTCAAGTAGATGGCTTACTAGAGCAGATGTTAGACATACCACTTCTCAAAGATGAAAAATTATCAACTGAGCAGATACAACGTGAGTTAGATAACAATGTGCAAGGAATTTTAGGTTATGTTGTCAAATGGGTTAATCAAGGTATTGGTTGCTCCAAGGTGCCTGATATTAACAATGTAAGCTTAATGGAAGACAGAGCCACATTGAGAATATCTAGCCAACATATCGCTAATTGGTTAATACATGAGGTTGTAACAAAAGAGCAAGTTGATAACTCAATGCTGACTATGGCTGAGTTAGTTGATGGTCAAAATAAAAGTGATGACGAATATATAGCGATGACACCTGATACTAGTGAGTCAATAGCCTTTCAAGCAGCACAAGAACTGATATTCAAAGGCAAAGATCAACCTAGTGGTTACACTGAACCTTTGTTGCATGCAAAAAGAAGGCAATTGAAAACACAATCTTAACTACTTTGGCGCAGGTAAATCCTGAGCCTTAGTTTTCCCCGTAAAAAAATGTACGACAGAAAATTTTATTTTATTAAATGTATGAAGGCATAAAATATGAAATGGCATCTTCAGCCAATGCCCACGGACAAAGGCCACTTGATGTGCTGTGCTAGTAAATTCTTTATTAACAAGCGAATGTCTGGGTAAAAGAACGCGAAAAAATAACCAATCCATCACAATAAGTTTTGGTTTAACAGGTGCAAAGACTGATAATTTAGCTAAAAACGTCTCGTCGATATCGGTATTAAAGATGCTTTTTAAATAACGACAGGCATAAAAAAGCTCACGACAAAAGCGAGTATTCTGCGCAAGAGTCAGCAGGTTTGCGTAAAAATCGGGAGAATCATTATTTTTACTAAACAACAAATGAAGATCAGACATGTCTCGAAAACCATGAATAAATTCTTCTTGATAAAACAAGTGAACGATACTGTGTAAAGTCATTGCGTGCGCAGACAATACGTAATAACCAGAATCTAGCTGCTGCAACTGTTCCAGAAACAAACTAATATCTGGTGCTTTACCACTGATGAGCGGAATTAAATTATGATGAATATCTACAACTGTTCCACGGCCAGCTCTGACAAGAGGCGGTATTTCGTGGGCCCATTCCCGATAATACTTTTGGTCATAATCGTTTATTGCATTGGGAAACCAAGCAAATGCCTGAAGGCGCTTCTCAATATCCGGCAAATCATCTTTCTTCACTAAAATATCAATATCAGAAAAAATGCGCCCATCACCTGCCACATTCTCAGAAAGTATATAAGCCGCGCCTTTTAGAAATATAGCAGGTTGAGATGTGCACGTATTAATGTGCTGATTAAGCTCTCTTGCTTCAAAAAATACTTGTTGTCTGAACAACTCTGCGTGTCTGTTTATAGCTTCGAATTGTTCAATGACAAAGTCGGGTAATGGCACCTCGAATCTACTAGTGTAATTTGCCGCTATTCGTGACAATACTGAAGCACCGCGAGTAACCCTAATAATATGTTCCCAATTTTTGGGGGTCAGGTCGGATGGAACATTTCCCTGAATCAAACAGCAGATATCTCCCATGACTTTTTGCTTCATGCTTTGAACTGCCCTTCTAATAAAAATTCTGAAACAATCTTTAAGTCGTTGTAATGAATTTCAACCGTGTCACATAACTCAACTAAATTAACGGCGGCCTCAAAGCCACTTCGCCCTAACACCCCTTCATTAAAGGCGTTGCTGGATATCGACTTATAAGCATCGCACTTGTTCAATGCATAAATGTCTAGTTCAATATCTTTATTATATTTAGGTAACACTATCGCTTTTACCCTAGCAGGCTCTTTGTATCGATTCACACTATCTGTAGGTGCTTTGACATGAGCAACATCACCCTTATTTGTATCTTTAGCAACGTTTGAGATAAAAGCGTCAGGAAACCAAGCATGAAACAACTCAATAGAGTCATTTTTGAGACATATAGGGCGGACAAAAGGCTCAACCAATCCCGTGGTCAAATTGATAACCGTCATTTCATCTGATAATAAGCGCCATCCAGAATGAGACAAGTAAGCGCACAAGGTACTTTTCCCAGAGCCTGGCGGAGCAGGAAAAATGATAGCCTCTCCATTTTTTTCCAATACAGCTGCATGCAGCAATAAGTAATTATGTTTATGCCCGGCAACGCACCAATTCATACCCCATTCTAATAATGGATAACTTTGAGATTTTGGTAAAGGTAAAAATGGAGAGTATTCGTCAAAGTAAAAACTGACTTGAGGCTTAAGAAATCGTCTAACATTATGGGGATATGCCACTGATATTTGAAAGTCAGTAAATGCTTCCTTTGATTTTAACTCATAATCGCCATAGAGCATTTTAAAAGTAGATTGAACAGAT
>JBNMPD010000030.1:0-20725 GCA_051276225.1 Flavobacteriales bacterium | reverse complement strand
ACATTTAACAAATAACAATCAAGATTAATAACACACCTGCTCATCCCTGTCCTAAACCACAAAATCGATGTTTCGTTGGATTAAAGCCAGTAAATTGTTGCTGGCTTTTTGTTATCAGCTACAAAATTTGGGTGTAACAACATGTTGACTTAATAGGGCCACCGCATTTCAATTAAATAGATAAATGAAATCATTTAGTAGACTTTTCGACGTGTTTGCAAAGAAATTTAGAAAACGAACATCACTCTCAATATGTACAAATTATTTACAAGGGTTAATTTTTTGTAAATTTTTTAACTATTTATAAACCATAGAACACCTCTACATCCTTTTAAATACATAAGGTTCTTTAGAGTATTATTTACTCGAACTCAGATTATTAACATTTATCTTGTTCGAGTCGTTCAACCGAACGACAGGTTCGTTACGTCAATGTAAAAAGTTTGTTATATAACTCACTAGGCTATCTTGCTCTATCTGTAGGAGTTGTATTTGTCGAGGGCTGAGGACATGTGCTACAGCGGTGATCGCTAATGGCAGTGTAAAGCCAGTTAAATTATATGGGATATGGTGTTTACGATGATAAAAAATAAACTACTTCTTGCTCTGTCTTTGACAGCGGCAACCTGCTTAACAGCCTGTGGCGGTGGTGGCGATGCCGAACAAAACGTAGTACGAGATTTATTTGCTGTTGGTGAAGTCATTGAAGGCACAGAAGATGATGGACCCATCGAAGGTGATGTAAGTAAAAATGACCAAGGCGACGGCTTAACGTATGCACTTGCTGATGGAAGTACAGCGGCAAACGGCAGCTTGGTATTTAATGTGGATGGAAGCTTTATTTACACGCCCTCTGCAGATTTTTTTGGTACCGACAGTATTAGTTATGTAGTGACCCACACAGCAACAGGACAGACAGATACAGCATTGTTGACCATTAAAGTTGAAAATGATTTTGAATTGCTAGAAGAGTATGGCTGGAGTCTGACCTGGAGTGATGAATTTAATACAGATGGCTTAAACGGCAGTATGTGGACGGGTGAAAATGTCAGTGTCTCAGAGGGCAACCTTTTGATTACAGCGCAAGAAAACATGACGTCCTCTCTGCTCGCAGTTAATAGCATTTACCAAGGCCGCGTTGAAGCCAGAATTCAATTGCCTTCAGGTGCTGACCGGTCTTCAGCCTTTGGTCTATTGCCCATGGCCGATATGTATGCAGGGGTTAATTCACTTATTGCACTGCAAGCAGATAATAAGGGCCTAATTGCCGGAGCGCATTATGGCTTAGGATTGACCAGTGGAGTGAGTGCTAACAGCTCTACAGTAGATAGCGCATCAACAGAGTTTCATACCTACGCAATAGAATGGGGTGAAACACAAATACGCTGGTACATAGATGATACTCATGTACACACCGTCGACACGCTCAACACATGGGCTTATAACTTGTCCGGAGATGATGTAGTTGTTGATAATGCAGGTCCGTATAATCAAGATATGCAGATAATGCTAAAACTTGACGCTGATGGCGGTGAGTTACCCGCAGTAATGATGGTGGACTACATCAAAGTGTGGAGCTGTGACTCTGCAATCGAACCCGATGTGCAAGAGTGCGCATCATATGTCAGTACAAAAATTAACAAAGCTGCGTCTGACCGGATTGAATCTTTAAGCACAGTGACCACAGAACTTTATACAGACGCGTTACAGGAATTGAGCTGGCATTATACGGATGAGATTATTGAGCTTTCCATTGGTGGCAATAATAATCCGACAATTGCAGAAGTGGTGACTGAAGATGATAGAGGTGTAATCATCGACGTTACCCATATCGAAGGCGAAGGCAACGTCAGTATTTTGACTCCAGGTATCGAGCTGGTTGGTCGTAATTCCGTGCTGAGTTTCGATATGTATATTGATAGTGACAACACGGTAACTGAAACACTCGATATTAGAATGGAAACTGGCTGGCCTTATATGGGGGTGTTTAAATGGAATGTAAACGAACTTGAATTAGATACTTGGGTTACCTATAACATCGCTGTTAGTGACTTTGCCGCCAATCCATTTGTTGCACCTGACTGGATTGGATGCTGTGTTGAGGGTGGACAAGAAGGTGACCTTCTTGCTCTGGATACAAGTGATGTAGGTTCTTTGTTGACGGTCGAATTTTTTGATGCGGTTCATTTTCAATTAGACAATATCAAACTTACTTGCACCTCAAATGAAAGTTGTGTTCAAGGGCCACTGGCCGTTCAAGCTGAAGAGTCTTCAGGTGGCGGTGGTGTCCCAATTCGTATTGAAGCTGAAGATTTTGTCGATGGAGGTGAGGTTCAAATCGAAGCATCAGCAGATGAAGACGGTGGTGAAAATGTTGGCTTTACCGACCCAGGTGACTTCCTAGAATATACGGTTAATGTTCCTGTTAGTGGCACCTACACTATTGCATATCGTTTAGCTGGTCAAAACGATAGTGATGGGTTTGAAGTGTCTTTTGGTGGTGTGGTTGTAGACACCCAGCTAATGCCATCAACGGGTGGTTGGCAGACATGGGTTACACAGACGGGTGAAATAACATTGGTTGCTGGTGAACAAACCATGCGATTAGATTTCATTGGTGGTCAGGTCAATATTAATTGGATTGAGCTGATTCCTCCAGTATCCGAAATTTTAATCGAAGCTGAGGATTTCATTGACTCTGGTGAGGTTCAAATAGAAGCGTCTGCAGATGAAGGCGGCGGTGAAAATGTTGGCTTTACTGATCCTGGCGACTTTTTAGAGTATACCGTCAACATTCCTAGCGATGGAACCTACACCATTCAATACCGATTAGCGGGTCAAAATGATAGTGATGGTTTCGAAACATCCTTTAATGGCGTGGTCCTAGACTCTCAACCTATGCCATCTACAGGCGGTTGGCAAACTTGGGTGACGCAAACTGGTGAAGTCATACTAGTAGCGGGTGAGCAAACCATGCGTTTAGATTTTATTGGCGGTCAAGTGAATATCAATTGGATAAAATTAATCAAAAATTAATCTGTTGATAGGCTCTTTTCACACCACAGGTTAAAACTACCCTAGGTGAAAAAAAGAGCCTGAAACTTGCGAGCACTGAGACATCAAGACACTAACATTTATAGAATGACAGCTCTATTAGGGGTCAATTATTATGTATAAAAAGACATTTAAGCCACAACTTTTGGCAGCAAGTATTGCTACCATACTTGCTACTAGCACATATGCTCAAGACGGATCTTCAGTGAACGAAGATGATTCGACTGAAGTAATTGAAATAAAAGGCATACGCGGTAGTTTGATGCGTTCGATGGACCTAAAACGTGAATCTATGGGGGTAGTAGATGGGATTTCAGCTGAAGATATAGGCAAATTCCCTGACACCAACCTGGCAGAATCACTGCAACGTATAACGGGTGTGGCAATTGAACGTGACCGAGGTGAGGGTTCAAAAATCACCGTTCGGGGTTTTGGCCCTGATTTTAATATTGTGACTTTTAACAGTCGGCAAATGCCCACCAGCGGTGGACGTTCTTTTGATTTTGGTAATATTGCATCCGAAGGTATTTCGGCTGTTGAAGTATATAAATCAGGACGTGCGAGTGTGGCTACTGGTGGTATTGGTGCTGTAGTCAACGTTAAGACCACCAAACCTTTAGCTATCGGTGGCAGGAAGGCAGTATTTAGTGCTAAGGGTGTGCATGATCCTGGTACCCGTGACGGCAGCAGTTTAACCCCTGAATTTGCCAGTTTATACAGTGACACGTTTGCTGATGATACTTTCGGTGTTTCTTTATCTCTGAGTTATCAGGAGCGTGAAGGTGGCTCACAGTCTGCTACGACACAAGATTTTATTAGCAGTGATTTTTTTACACAGGCTGATATTGATAATGACGACATAGACACAGGCTGGGGTCCAATAGCCGTGGGTGATCCTTCTGCGGTGAACTTTCCCTCGGAAGTGAATGACGGCATTTATGCCTTCCCTACTAATATTCAATACAACCTTGATGACTTTAACCGCAAACGTCTTAATGGGCAGTTGACCTTTCAGTGGCGACCAATAAAATCCTTAACAGCGACAATGGATTATACCTACGCTGAAAACCAAATTAATACTCAGCATCAAGATCTTTCGGCATATTTTGACCCAGGTTGTAGTACCCGTGAAAGCGAATGGGTACAAGAAGGCAATATATGGTCACCCACCAGTTATACACAAGTCGGCTGTGCAGCGGATAATCTGCAAGGTGTAGGTTTATTTGCAACGGTTAATGAAAATAAATCATTAGGCTTTAACTTAGAATGGCTAGCCTCTGAAAGTCTCACCTTTTCCTTGGATTATCATGATTCCAGCGGAGAATCGGGACCTAACAGTAAACATGGCTCGAGCGGCTCCATGGCAGTGGCTGCGTTAAACAGAATTACCACAACCGGGTATTTTACCGAAAATGGTATGCCTATTTTGGATGTTCAACTGGGTGAACGAAACTCCTATAATCAAATTACGCGTATTGACCAGATAGACGTCAATGATATGCAACTTTCTGGCAGTGGTTTTGGTAGTTTTAACAACCGTATGGACGTTGATCAAATCCAGTTCGATGGACGCTATGAATTTGAAGAAGGTCATAGCATCGATTTCGGTATTGCCAGCGTAGAAGTTACAAATCGTGGTCAATCTACTTCTGTTCAACGCAATAGCTGGAGCGGTGTTGGCACCCCCGGTGACATTGCCGACCTATTGCAGGTGTCAACTATTGATGGTGTCTTTGATGGCATCGAAGGCAGTGACGATCCCCGTCAAGTCACCAAGTTTTTTACTTGGGATTTTGAAGACATGATTGAGCGCAGTGAACAATTGTTGCGTGATGGTGCCCATGGCGATGTGTCTGGAGACGGTGGCCCCTGTTTTACTGGTTTCTGCCCTTCTTATAATTTTGACCTTGATGAAGTGACAGTAGAAACATCCAATTCACTTTATATTCAGACACACTTCATTGCTGACTTCAAAGATATGACAGCAAATCTTTTCGTCGGTTTGCGTTATGAAGAAACAGACGTGCATTCTGAGGCGCTTGTTCCCCTTTACGATAGAGTGGAGTGGAGTGTAATTGACAATAGGTTTAACCTCTTTTTACAAAAAGACGCAGATGGAAATACCATCACTGGTTTCTCAGAAATTGACGGTAGTTATGACATGTTGTTGCCTAGTGTCGACTTCGATATAGAGATCATTGAAGATGTCATTGCTCGTGCGTCCTATAGTTTAACTGTCACTCGACCTGTATATAATGATTTGAAAGGCGCATTGATCATCGATTTCCTTGGGTCTGACGGGGGTAGTGGTCGCAGAGGTAATCCACAGTTATTACCGATTGAATCATCAAATATCGATTTATCACTAGAATGGTATTATGGCGATGCGAGTTATGCCTCAATTGGATACTGGACTAAGGACGTAGAAAATTTCATTAACAATCGAACCTATAAAGATCAACCACTGTTTACTGATCTCAATACACCGTTTGAGGGAGATTTATACAACCAAGCTGTTGAGGCGATTACAGGTGGTGATCCACAATTTGATTTCGATAATGCAGATGTGAATACCTATTTTGCAGAAAACTTTGCTGATGAGCCAAATGTAGAAGTGGAGGGTGAAGGAGATGACATAGAAGTCACCATTACGGGTCTAGGAAGCGATCCGGTAGCATTATTTGATGTGACTATTCCGATTAACGAGAGAACCACTAAAGTCAAGGGCTGGGAAATGGTGATCCAGCATACCTTTGATTCAGGATTTGGTTTCCAAGCTAATTACACTATCGTTGATGGGGATCTTCAATATGACATTAACCTCAATGAAGAGCAGTGGGTGGTGCCGGGCATGAGTGATACCGCGAATCTGGTGGCATTCTATGAAAAAGACGGTTTACAGGCACGAATAGCGTACAACTGGCGTGACGAATATCTGCAATCTGCGGCCCAAAACCCACGATTTGTTGAAGAATATTTTCAATGGGATTTTAATGTTAGTTACGAAATCAACGATAACTTAGCGGTGTTTGTTGAGGGTATTAATTTAACAGAGGAAGACCAGCGTATACATGGTCGCTCAAGTTATCAGGTGCGTGAGTTCTCGGTGGGTCACGCCCGATATAATATTGGCGCAAGATATGTATTCTGATGATTGAATAATACTTGGAAATAAATACAACAAAAATAGCCACTGAAATCAGTGGCTATTTTTAACATAAGTTTACGCTGAAATAGTACACTAAGCGTTATGAGTTGTTGAAAAGTAAAATTAATCTTCGTAAAGGAGTTGTATGACAAGACATGTATTACTCGATAATGTGACCCATAAAGATTTAAAAATCATTACACAGCGTGGCGCAAAATATGGCGACAACATTGCTTCTGTGTTGACCTTTCCCGCCGAATTTAAAGATATTCAAACCCATTACCCTATCTGTTTTAGTCAAGATCCAAAAACCCAAAAATTTCATGCTTTAGCCATTATGGGTTTTGAGGATAACGAAAACTTATTCTTAGAAAACCATGGTTGGGATGCCAGCTATATTCCCTTAATGATCCAGCGTCAGCCTTTTTTAATTGGCTTACCCAAAAGTCAGCGATCTAACGGCGAACCCACTCAGTTACAAGTGCATATTGATTCGCATAATCCTAGAGTCAACACTACTGAAGGGCAAACTGTATTTTTGCCACATGGAGGTAATTCAGACTATTTACAAAATATCAGTGCGATCCTTGAAGCGGTGTACACCGGACAAGAAGAAAGCGCTGTGTTTTTTGAGTTTTTACTAAACTATGAGTTGATTGAAGCTTTTACCCTAGAAATAGAATTAGATAATGGATCAAATAACACCTTTAGCGGTTTTTACACTGTTAACGAAGACAAGCTTGCAACGTTACCCATTGAGACATTACAGAAAATTATAGTAAACGGCTGGTTGGGATCTATCTATATGGTGATTGCATCTATGGCGAATTTTCGGGCCCTGATTGAGCGTAAAAATCACTACTGTTCTGCCTCGTCAATAACCAGTAACTAAGCAAATGATATTAGCCAATGTTAAAACCCTATGTTGACCATAAATAAAAAAATAAAAGAGATCACAGACTGCTCTGCAAACGATATTCCAGAGCATATTTTAATATCAACTGAACCTTTGGTTCTTAAAGGCCTAGTAGCGGATTGGCCGATTGTTAAGGCCGCTCAAAAGTCACCGCGAAATGCCGCCGATTATATAGCGGCATTTTATCAGAACAAACCTATCACAGCGGCTGTAGGCGTTCCTGAGATTAAAGGACGTATTTTTTATAATGAAGATTTAAGTGGGTTTAACTATCAATCCCATAGTACCAGTCTAAATAGTCTGTTAGACAAAATTTTCCAACACCAAAATGATAACAAGCCCCCTACCCTTTATATGGCTTCAACATTAGTAGATACATGGTTGCCTGGTTTCAGAGCCGTTAATGATATTACACTCAATGATCCAGATCCTTTGGTGAGTATTTGGATGGGTAACCGCAGTCGAATTGGTGCCCATTATGATCTGCCAGACAATATGGCGTGTAATGTGGTAGGTCGACGACGATTTACCTTATTTCCCCCCGAACAATTACATAATTTATACGCCGGACCTTTGGACTTAGCCCCCGGTGGGGTGCCTATTAGTCTAGTGGACTTTCATCAGCCTGATTATACTAAATTCCCAAAATTTCGTGAGGCGTTAGCCGTTGCCCAAGTAACTGAACTAGAACCTGGAGACGCGATATTCATACCCAGCATGTGGTGGCACCATGTGGAAAGTCTCGATGCTTTTAATGTGTTAGTTAATTACTGGTGGCGTCAATCTCCAGCGTATATGAGCACACCTATGAACACCTTGTATCATGGGTTACTGACTATCCGAGATTTGCCTGCTGAGCAAAAACAAGCTTGGCAGGGAATTTTTGAGCATTATGTGTTTAATTCTGATGTGCAAACCAGTGCCCATATACCCGAAAAAAGCCAAGGTTTTCTGGCTCCAATTGACGAAGATATGGCCAGAAAATTACGAGCATTGTTGCTCAACAAGTTAAATCGTTAGAGGAATATGTGGTGAATAACAGTCAGGTTAAAAAAGTAGTAATTGCAGGTGGTGGCACAGCTGGTTGGATGGCAGCAGCAGCTTTGGCTAAACTACTTGGCAAAAATCTGGACATTACCTTAGTTGAGTCGGATGACATCTCAACTGTAGGAGTGGGTGAAGCCACCATTCCGCCGTTATTAACCTTTCATAAATTACTGGGCATAAAAGAGCAAGATTTTATGGTGGCCACTCAAGCCACATTTAAGTTAGGTATCGAGTTTGAAAATTGGCGCAACGAGCAAGATGATTATATACATTCTTTCGGCTCTGTTGGGCGTGACTGCTGGGCTTGTGGTTTTCAACACTTTTGGCGTAAAGGTCAGGGCTTAGGAATAAGTGCTGACTACGGTGAATACTGTCTTGAACTTGAAGCGGCCAGAGCAAATAAATTTGCTCATCTTAAGCAACCTGCTGTGCGTTATGCTTACCATCTTAATGCCACCCTATACGCCAAATTCTTACGCAGTTTCAGTGAAAAACTAGGTGTAAAACGTGTTGAGGGTAAAATAGAAAAAGTAACAAATCATCAGCAAAGCGGCATGATTGAATCCCTGGTATTAGCTTCAGGCCAGCAAATATACGGTGACTTATTTATTGACTGCACAGGGTTTCGCGGATTACTGATTGAACAAAACTTACATGCCGGTTATGAAGATTGGTCCCACTGGTTACCCTGCGATAGTGCTGTAGCAGTGCAAACAAAAGCCACCAGCGAGCCCATTCCTTATACCCGTTCTATTGCTCACAAAGCTGGCTGGCAATGGCGTATCCCTCTACAATCAAGAGTTGGCAATGGTTTGGTGTATTGCAGTCGTTATTATTCACAACAAGAAGCGACACAAGCCCTGTTAGAAAACATAGAGGGCGAAGTACTGACAGACCCACTACACATTAAATTTCGAACTGGTCAAAGGCGCAAACATTGGAGTAAAAACTGTGTGGCACTAGGGCTTTCAGCAGGGTTTATCGAACCTCTGGAGTCAACCAGCATTCACCTTATTCAGCGTGGTATTTTACGCTTAATTCAACTATTTCCAAGCAACGGCATTGATGCCATCGATAGACAAGAATTTAATCGTCAGACTGATCTAGAAATGCACTCAATTCGAGATTTTATAATTTTGCATTATCATGTTAACGAGAGGCAAGACAGCGGTTTTTGGCGGCATTGTCGCGATATGTCGATACCAGAAACGTTGGCTAACAGAATAGAACTATTCAAACAAAGTGGTCGCTTTTTTCATGAAGGCGATGAATTGTTTGGCGAGTACTCTTGGTCTCAAGTGATGCTTGGCCAAGGCATTATGCCCAGAAGTTACCACCCTATCGTTGACTTAATGAGTACTAATGAACTCAAGGCATTTTTGGATAATATTCGAGCACCCATTGGGCAGGCACTGAATGCCATGCCTCTTCACCACCAATATATAGAGCGTTATTGTAAAACTGATTAATGCATCTAATTTCAGCCATTAACAGTTTTTAATAAAAAATTGCAATAATCATAAGGAAGATATGTGATGTCAGTTAATACCAGCAATATTCTTACAAATAGACTCGTCGTAACGGCGCTGCTATGTGTGGTAGTTTTGTTTTTCACGGCTTGTTCGGGCGGTGGGGATAGTCAAGTCACTAACCCGCCAGTGAGTGAGACCGAAATACCAACACCAGTGCCAGCACCAGTTCCTACTCCAACTGAGGTAGGTTTAGCCAAGCTACATACTCAAGGTACCCAATGGCGTCAAAGTGATGACAGCGCAATTATTTTAAAGGGCACTAATCTGGGAAATTGGTTATTACAAGAATTTTGGATGATGAACCAATCGGCGAATACTGAAGCGACTGATCAGTGCAGGTTAGAGGCCAAACTTGATGAACGTTTTGGTTTTGCCGAAAGAGAACGACTCATGGACATATTTCGTGATAATTGGATCACCGAACGTGATTGGGACATCATGCAAAGCTTCGGTTTAAATGTGATTAGATTACCTTTCATCTGGAACCTAATTGAAGATGAAAACAACCCTAAAACATTACGTTCAGACGCCTGGCAATACCTTGATTACGCCATTGAAAAAGCTGAAGAATACGGTATGTATGTGATCCTTGATTTGCATGGCGCAGTCGGAGCTCAGGGGTTACAGGACCACTCAGGTTGTGCAGGACAAAATTTGTATTGGGGCACCCCAGAATATCAAGATCGTACTATTTGGTTGTGGCAGCAAATAGCGCAACGCTACAAGGATAATGGCACAGTTGCAGCATACGGATTACTTAATGAACCCTGGGGAACGGATGCGAGCAATCTGGCCGATGTAATGATGACTCTGCATGACGCAGTGCGCGAAACCGATCCAGAAAAAATTATTGTTTTACCTGGTCATAATTCAGGCATTGATGAATATGGATCCCCTGACTCTTTTGGTGGAACCAATATTGCATTTGAAATGCATTTTTACCCTGGTATTTTTGGTTGGGGTGAACCCAATTACGAAACACATCGTGATTGGCTCGCATGTGGAAAAGACGGCAATAGCGGTGTCTGCGAATGGAATGCTCGTATGCAAGGATTAGATAGTCCACTCTTAATCGGTGAATTCCAACCTTGGGCTAACCTTGGGATTGAATTTGGTGCTAAAAATGCGAGGGCTAGTTACGATAAATATGCTGAATTCGACTGGGCAGCAACCAGTTGGTCATATAAAGTGTTGACTGCTAATGGTGACCAAGGTCAGGGCACATGGGGCATGGTTACTAACAAAAAATCTGAACTCGGCTTAGTCGCCAAATCATCTACCTGGGTTTGCCCCGGTTGGGATAGCAGTTTTGAAAACGGTTGCGAGACATCTGCAGATACCATTTCTCCCACTCTCGAAGGGTTGCAAACCTACTATCTTATAGTCAAGTTTGGTGCCTGTTGTGATGGTAATTTAGATACCGCAGTAGACAATATTAGTCTGAAAGATGAATTGGGCAACGAACTAGTACTAAACGGCAACTTCGGTTCAGCTAGTAACTGGACGATATGGAATGCCAGTGGTGCACCCAGCCTTGATTTCAATTATACCGAAGCAAGTAGACTACCCACAAATTCTGACGGCCCAGTACTGAGAATGTCAGGTAACACTGATACCTCAATAACAGAAATAAATGGTGGCATTTATCAGTCAATTATCCTTGAGGGCGGCAAAGATTATTCGTTTTCAGGTGTGTTCAAGGATAATGGTAGCGCCGACTCTTGGGCTGAATTTTTTATTGTGTCTGAACAACCAATAGATGGTGTTGATGTGTTAGTGGGTGACTCGGTGCCCGGCGTAGATTTTGCCAATGCGCCTATAGAAGAAATTGAATCTGTATTTCAACTATATGGCACGGTTGAATATGACATTCATCAGCCTCTTCTGGCGGCAATGACATCTGATAGTCCAACAACTCTATATACCCTTCCTAATGCTCCAACAGGCCTTGCCCTCTATACCGATAATGATGGGGTTGGCTTAGGTTGGAATGCAAACGTTGAAACTGATGTTATTGGTTATAATGTTTACAGAAGATCTGACAATAGCGCGGACTTCCAGTTGATTGCTGAAAAGGTAGATTCAGTGGTTTACGTGGATATCACAGCTGCAAATAACATCACCTATTATTATAAAATTGCCGCAGTTGATGCAGAAGATATTAGTTACCTTAGTAATGAAGTGGTCACTGGGCTTGTTGCAAATGAACTACCTGGATTGATCCAAGCTGAAAACTGGACAGCCATGAGCGGTTTTCAGGTGGAAGCGACCACTGATAGTGGCGGCGGCAATAATGTCGGATTTGCAGACCCAGGCGATTGGCTGGAGTATTCGGTTAATATAAGTCAAGCAGGTAATTATCTGGTTGAATACCGACTGGCTTCTCAAGACGGCAGTAATGGTTTTACTGTATCTGTTAATGGCGATGTTATTGATACCGTTGTTGTTGCTAATACGGGTGGTTGGCAAACATGGGCCACACAAAGTAATACAGTCGATTTACCGGCTGGTGAGCACACCATCAAAGTGGATGCATTGGACGAACAGTGGAACCTAAATTGGATTAACTTTTCGCTTAGTACGGCCCCAACGCCGACACCTGCGCCCTTAAGTTGGCAGCTTGTTTGGGCTGATGAATTTAATGGCGAAACGATTGATTCAGCAAACTGGGAGCATCAGGTTTTTCCTGGTGCCGGTAGCGGCAACGAAGAGCTACAGTATTATACCGATCGCACAGTCAATTCTCGTATTGAAGACGATACGGATAACCCCGGTAGTGGCAATCGAATGCTGGTGATCGAGGCTCATGAGGAAAGTCCGCAATATCTGGGACACGATTATAGCTCCGCACGTTTACACACTGCAGGCAAACAAGACTTCTTATATGGTCGTATTGAAGCACGCATCAAGATCCCATCAGGACAGGGTTACTGGCCAGCTTTTTGGATGTTGCCAACCGACTGGGTATATGGTGGTTGGGCGGCCAGTGGTGAAATCGACATTTTAGAAGCGGTCAATGTTGCTGACACCGTTCATGGTACTTTGCACTATGGTGGCGAATGGCCTGACAATCAGAATTCGGGCTGTGCATACAATGCCGGAGGTGGAATAAATTTCGGTGATGACTTCCATACCTATGCCATTGAGTGGGAACCCAGTGAATTTCGTTGGTATGTTGATGGAAACTTATTTTGTACTCGAACTAACGACAGTTGGTTTAGCGACGATAGCCCTTCACCTGCACCTTTTGATCAACCTTTTCATATACTACTTAATGTTGCGGTAGGCGGAACTTGGCCTGGATCACCCAGCTCGAGCACGGTATTCCCGCAAAAAATGTGGGTTGATTATGTACGGGTTTCACAGATCCCTAACGAACAGCCAAGTGTTAACTTAACTAACCCGACCACTTCCACTACCTTGCCTACCGGGAATAATACTCTGCAGGCTTCCGCTGTGGACACTGATGGCACAATTAAGCGCGTCAAATTCTTCGTAAACGGACAGTTTTTGGCGCAAGACACAACTGCGCCTTACAGTTATGACTGGGATGCAGTTGATGGCTGTTATGAGGTGCGGATTGATGCGATTGACGATTTGGGCGGATTAGCATCCGATGTTGCTACCGATGTTACAGTCGGCATAGGCTGTCCTGTTGGACCCTTTAATGGCACACCTCTGAGTATACCCGGTATCATCGAAGCAGAAGACTTTGATTTGGGTCCAGCCGGTGTTTCATACAGTGATACCTCTATGGGGAATGAAGGCGGAGCTTACCGGACAGACGTAGATGTCGACATGGAAGTCTCTAATGGAGGGGGAGTTAATGTAGGTTGGATTGCAGATAATGAATTCATCAATTACACCGTGCAAGTTGTGAGTGCAGGAGATTATAACTTGAAGTTCTTTACTGCCTCGCCGACTGGAGGTGGTGTAATCCATGTCAAGTTTGACGGTGTAGATGTGACAGGTCCAATTGTTATCCCACAAACTGGCGGTTGGCAAACTTGGTCAACCACTTCCGTCAATATCCCCTTAACACAAGGGGAGCAGGTAATGACATTCGTTGCAGAAACCACTATAGGCGTTGAGTTTAACCTAGACTATTTTGATTTTACGGCGAACTAAGCTCTGTAGAATTCACTATGAAATTCTCTATGGATTTTACGTTCTCAAGTCATTAGGAACACATACCTTTTAATGCAGATTTATTGCATTAAAAGGTATTAGATTACAAGCTAGTGCTTATGCATGCTAATTTTTTAATGTCTATATTAGATAGGTAACATACCCAGTTTTACTAATAAATATACAACTGGTATCAGCTAAATTTGTAAGCCAATAACTTACTTATAATCAGATTATCCTTTGAACATAAGTAAAGCACATAATAAATGTTTGATTTACTTTTTCCTTTGTATCGTTTTGATTTTTGATCGACCCAAAGCGGCTTCAATAATCGCCCCCTGCCCCCATTCACATAGGTTCTTATGGTTCGACTGCATTGGCTTTATTCAAACTCGACAAAATTTATGTTTTTTTAGGTTCGAATGCGTCATCAGGACGACGGATGTTGCGATATTTTTTAACATTTTATTAGCAAGTTGGGGTGCTATGTAAATTTAAGTGCCGTTTGTGGTGACAGAATATAGGGGGGTTCACATTGCGCAATATTAGTGTGATTAGGGACCTTGATGCTAAAGGCGTCTTTATAATAATCATTTGGAGGAAAAATTAATGCAGATTAAACGCATTAACACGAAAAATTCTCACTTTACAAAACTCGCCATGATTGCGATGTTGGGTACTAGTTCACTGACGTTGTCCGGTTGTTTTGGTGTTGATAGCGACAACGCAGCTATTGAAAGTTCAGCCCCTAGTTCTGAGGTCCCTGTAGCGGTGCCAACACCTGTTTCCATTCCTGATCCTGTGGTGGAAATCGCAGATCGCACCTTAGATGACATAGCGGTTCGAGGGCGTCCACAGATCAATAATACACTGGGTTATAACGTTATTCTTTCAGACTTAAATACTACCTTGCGTGGTGTCAGTATTTCCTTCGATGGAGGCGATCCTTATGATGTAAATCAAATCAAAAAAATGCCTAGTCCAGAACAATTAGAATCTCTGGTGAATGACTATGGCTTTAATACCGTGCATGTCTATCTTGAGGGTGATGCAGCACAAAACCCTGATCCTGTCGGTGTCAATGAAGCACTGGCAGACCTATTAGTAGAAAGAACACGTGATGCAAAAATGTATCTTATGATCACCATTGCTAACAATGGAGAAAATGGTGCTATTCATAGCATGCAAAAAACCTTAGCTTTCTGGGAGCTTTACGCGGCTAAATATAAAGATGAAACCCATGTAATTTTTGAAGCTCACAATGAGCCAGTGAATTTAATTAATCAAAATTGGACTGCACAAGACTGGGAAAGACAAGCGCAGATGTACGATACCATTCGTACAGCTGCACCAGATACTATGATCTTGTTAGGTTCATTTATGTCTTTTTTCGGCGCTGCTGAAGCGATAGCCGGTGCTGATGGTTTAAAAGTACAATTCCCAGATATATGGGATAATGCTGGGTTTGCTTTTCATGCCTACTGGGACTTACCGGGAGTCGAGTCAACGATCGACGCGTTTAAAGTCAGTACTGATTACCCTGCATTGCTGAATACTGAGTTTTGGCCGGGTGATACTAAAAACGGTTACAACGAAGCATTTGAAAGTCATAATATTGGCTGGATGCAGTTTGAGTGGCTCGGTGCCAATGATTTAGATTTAGGTAACATTAAAAATAGCCTTAATCAGTTTGGCACCGTTTGGCGTCCCGAAGCACCTCAAGCTACTTGGCCTGCTAGCGGCTCGCCTGTTGTTCCTTTTGGTGATGATATTGGTCTTTACAGCCGTGCTGATGATGCATTCTTGAATCTTGATGATGCTGGAAAGCTGATTGCTGGTGATAGTAATTACGACGGTGAAGGCAACGATACTTTTGTGGTTGTAGACGCAGGTGATGACGGTTATGTCGCTTTACGTGGAGCTAATGGTAAATACCTAAGTGTCGACGAATATGGTCTTGCCATGACCGCTTCAGCTGATGATATTGGTACTAATGAAAGACTTAAATGGCTTGAGTTACCAAGTGGTGATGTCGCTTTGCGACCTTGGGCTGGCTCCGGCCATTTGATTGGTAGTATTCCTGCAGGGGATGGATTAGAAGAAGGTTTCACCGGTCCAGTAGGAAATGGTGCGCTACTTAACGGTAACAACACCTATCTTGTAGTCACTACTTTTACCGCTGCGCCTCTGGCTCAGCTTGAAGCACCAGTTGCAGCTGCACCAGGACCTTTCTATGACAGTGCTACACCCGTTCCTACCAACGGAGCAGGTGATCATCCATTTAATGACGCTGCACCCAATGGCCGCTTATGGGCAGCTGACTTTGATTTTGGTGGTGAAGCTGTTGCTTATCACGATAACGATGTAATAAACAAAGGTGATGCTTATCGTTTTGATGAAGGTGTGGACGTTGAGCCCGCATCTGAGGGGTATACCTCGATTGGATTCTTCGATAATGAAGAGTGGCTGGAATACACGATAGACGTGGCAACCGCAGGAGATTACGTTATTACCTTTCGCAGCGCTTCAGGTGGGGGTGGCGGCAACGTCAGCTTTGAATCTAATTGTGTTGATCTTACCGGAAGCATAGCAACACCGAATACCCAAGGCTGGGATACCTGGCAAGACATGTCTGTAGACGTGACTCTTGAGGCGGGTATTCAGAAGCTGAGGGTTGTCAGTGGTGGTGGCATGAACTTTATGAATATGGATATTCAATCAGGTGGAAATGGTAATACCGCTTTTGCCGAAGGTTGCCAATGGGCACCAGAAGTACCCGCAGATTTATTTGTTGAAGCCGAAGATTGGACTCGAGTTATTTCTCTACCTGAAGGCGAGGTGCAATTAGAAGCCACAGCGGATAATAATGGAGGACAAAACGTTGGCTTTATCGATGAAGGTGATTGGATGGAGTATGACGTTGATGTGACTGATTCAGCTTGTTATGTCGCCGAATATCGAATTGCTACTCAGGATGGAAGTGACGGATTCGAGATGAGTTTTGCAGGTGAAATTGTTGATATCGTGGTTGTGCCCCCTACAGGTGGTTGGCAGAGTTGGCTTACCGTCAGTAGTGCAATAGAACTGGATGCGGGTGCACAGACTATGCGTTTCGAGGCATTAGGTAATGGCAGTGTTAATATCAACTGGTTCAAGTTTAATCAAGCAGACGCTAGTTTGTGCGCCGATGCTGTTGATATCACATACGGCGAAAATTTAATTATTAATGCTAGCTTTGATGATGCGACAGGCTGGACTGATGTTAATCAATATGGCGCAGATGTTGAAGGTAATGGCGTTGTTACCGTTGCCAATGGTGTAGCGACATTTAGTGAGACAGTTGTCGGTGGTTTCACCAAACATATGGGCATATATACCGCAGTTAATTTGCAGGTTGGTAGCTACCAGTTTGATATGGACATGATCTATACCGACATCAATGAGTTGTGGGGCGAGGTTTACATTGGTGCGTCTGAGCCGGTCGTCAATACTGAATATAATGGTGATCAGAATGTGCTTGTTGCTTATAACGCTTGGGATTGTCCTGATGCGCGTGTTTATTCGGGTGCAGCAACAGAGTCAGGTTGTGACAGTAATATAACACCTGGAAGATTCGAGATAACCACGGCTGGTACCTATTACTTGCTCTTTAGGTCAGGTGGCAACACTTATGGCACCAGTGGTATAGAGCTTGATAACTGGTCTTTACGGGAAATAAACCCATCTCCGGTTGATGTTGTAGCGCCATCTTCTGGCGAGTTTATCAGCAATGGCAGTTTTGATGATGCCTCGGGCTGGACTGATGTCAATCAATATGGCGCAGATGTTGAAGGTAATGGCGTAGTCACCGTTGCCAATGGTGTAGCGACATTCAGTGAGACAGTGGTCGGCGGCTTCACAAAACATATGGGTATATATACCACCGTTGATTTGCAAGTGGGTACTTATCAGTTTGATATGGACATGACCTATAACGACATTAATGAGTTGTGGGGCGAGGTCTACATTGGAACGTCTGAACCGGTGGTCAATACTGAATATAATGGTGATCAAAAGGTGCTTGTTGCTTACAACGCTTGGGATTGTCCTGATGCACGTGTTTATTCGGGTGCTGCAACGGCATCTGGTTGCGACTCAAGTGTGATTCCAGGGCAGTTCGAAATCACGACTGCTGGCACCTATTACTTGCTCTTTAGGTCAGGGGGCAACACCTATGGTACTAGCGGCATAGTGGTTGATAACTGGACCTTAACAGCATCCCAGTGATGGCGAAACTAACTGGTCATAAATGGGATCGTTGAATTTATCATTCAGTGGTCCCACGCAATAAAATATTTCTTTTATACACAACGTTGAATTTGTTTTCCCAAAGCTGATTTAACGTTTGTGTCTAATATTTTAATAAGCAAAATAAAAGAGATTTACTAATGAATCGAAGAAAACGTATAACGCCACTAGTGTTAGGTTGTCTGCTTGTTTGTATTATCACGCCTCATCTTCAAGCGGCCCCATTAATCCTTAAAAAAATTGAGGTTTACACCACAGCTAAAGATACTGATAAACGCTTGAGTTTGACTCAAGAGCTCACTTTCAAGCCGAGTAAACAGGCTACCGAGGGTGAAGTATCTATCTTTGTTAACCCAAACAAACGCTTTCAAAAGTTACTAGGCATAGGCGGAGCTATTACCGACGCCAGTGCTGAAGTCTTCGCCAAACTTCCAGCCGATAAACAAAGTGAGTTTTTAAAAGCTTATTACGATAAAGATTCAGGTATCGGCTATTCTTTGGCACGAACACCCATTCACAGCTCAGATTTTGGAAATGGTAGCCATACTTATATTCAAGAAGGTGATAAATCATTATCTACCTTTAACATTGAAGTTGATCGCAAATTTCGTATCCCGCTAATTAAAAGAGCAACCGCCGCAGCCGGTGGTAATTTAACGCTTTATGCCAGCCCTTGGAGCGCTCCTGCTTTTATGAAGAGTAATAATAATATGCTACAAGGCGGCAAATTATTACCTGAATACTTTAATGCTTGGGCCCAGTATTTCACCAAATTTATTGATGCATATGAAGCTGAAGGCATGCCGATTTGGGGTGTCACGATACAAAACGAACCGATGGCTGTACAGCGCTGGGAATCGATGATTTACACCGCAGAAGAAGAACGTGACTTTCTAAAAAATCACCTTGGTCCAACCATGGAAAAGGCGGGATTAGGCGATAAAAAAATTGTCGTTTGGGACCACAATCGAGATTTAATCACCAACCGAGCTAATTCTATTTTTGATGATCCAGATGCTGCTAAATATGCTTGGGGAATAGGTTTTCATTGGTATGAAACGTGGGCCGGTGGCGAAACCATGCACGACAATTTAACGCTAATAAACGGATCATATCCTTCTAAAAAGTTACTTTTCACTGAAGGTACGGTAGAAGGTTTCAGAGCCGATCGTTACCAATATTGGCCTAATGCCGAACGTTATGGTCACTCAATGATTAAAGATTTTAACGCAGGCACAGTCGGCTGGACTGATTGGAATATTTTACTCGATCATAACGGTGGCCCTAATCATGTTGGCAATTATTGTTTCTCACCTATACATGCTGATACGCGCAGTGGTGAGTTAATTTATACACCCACATATTATTACATTGGACACTTTTCTAAGTTTGTGCAACCCGATGCTCAGCGGGTCAGTACCAGCAGTAGTCGCAGTGTTTTATTAGCCACATCGTTTATCAATATCGATAACAAGATGGCCACTATTGTGATGAATCAGACGGATAATAAGATTGACTATCACTTTTTTGTAGGCAAACAACAAACCACTTTGAGCATCCCTGCAAGGGCAATGCAAACCTTGGTTTATTAGTTCAGCTGTGAATTTAAACATTTTTTATTAAACGCTTTTACTTACTTACTTTTTGGAGATGACATGAAATGTATTGTACCCCTTATACCACTGGCATTAATGGTGTCTGCGTGTTCTATGCAAGCACCGGATAAAAATGAAGCAACTAAAGCAGCTGAAGTAGTCATAGAAGGTTGGCACACCAGCTTCTTTGACGACTTTGATACATTTAACCCCAATAATTGGCAAGACCAAATGATATGGGTAAATAACGAAGAACAATGTTATGTGCCCGATGGCCAATTTGGCACCAGAGAAGTGAGTAACGGCTCATTAAAGCTCAAAGTGATCAATGTTGGCGAGAACAAAGTCTGCAGTAATTTAGATAAATTTGGCAAGCAACATCCCGATACGCCATACATGGCGGGACGGATTATATCTAAAAACCTTCAGGAATATGTGAAGGGTAAATGGACAGCCAGGTTGCGAGTCCCTGGTAATGGTGAAGCAAGCATGTTTCCCGCTTGGTGGATATTAGGTGCTCAGAATGATGAGCAACCTGTGCAACAGCCAGATGAAAATGTGTGTTGGCCTTTGACCGGTTCAGGTGAAATCGATATTTTTGAACATCATGGAGACCATCACGCTGACCATTTCACTACCGGTGCCATAAAAAGCTTGGGGGAATGTGATAAAGGAGACTGGTGGACCTTAAGAACCGCAGTAGAAACAGATCTGGATGAATACCACGAGTTTTCAGTAGAATGGTCAGGAGCTGACTTGGTGTATCGTGTCGATGGAAAAGAAGTCTATCGTAATGTTGGTCAAGGTGATGAATACCCAGAGGCAATGTTTGCTATTTTAAATTATGCAAAAATCACTGACACACCGATGTCAGGAGAGTGGGTAATGGAAGTTGACTGGGTAAAACATGAATATTGGAAATAATTAACTCAAACGTTGAAGAGACTACAAAAGTCGGTCTCTTCGACTTCATCTATTAACTTGAGCCTACATAAAATTTCTACATAATATGCTGTTT
>JBNMPD010000029.1:0-20749 GCA_051276225.1 Flavobacteriales bacterium | reverse complement strand
AGCTCGATGTAGGTCATTACGTCAAACGTTTAATGATGATCAACACCACTTTTGGTGATGCCGATTATCAACAACAAAAATTTAACCGTCTGACTAATATCTGATTCAGGCTCCTGGTTTGATAAAATTGCTCTAATCGGCAATTCAATCTTAAGTGTGGCGGTCAATTTAATCTGACCGCCACACTTACATCAATTTGTTAGTTCACTATTTGAATTTGTGGACGTTCTTTTTAGGCGGTTATTTACTAAGCCACCTACTATAATTTTTTGGTATCAAATCCATCACAGTAGTGGGTATTTGTATCTCAACCCCTCAACCAATTAGAGCTTCTTCTAAGCAAACAGCTGCGGTCGTTTTTACAAAAAAAGACAAGCTTTTCATTTAAACCACAGATATATGTATAGTAGGGGATAGACATGAGTGTGATATCCACCCAACTTTTGAGATTACCTTTACAAAAAAGGAACAAGTCTTTGATACAACAATTGCTTAAAACTTTAGATTGGCGGCTTGTTCTGGCTACTACCATTACCCTTTTTTGGCTAGGCTTTGGCACCTTTTATTTGGCGGTTTATATAGGTTGGAGTAAGTTTTTTGAGCAACCACTCGATTCTTTAGGTAGTTTCCTTGAAGGTGCTTTTGCCCCACTGGCATTTCTATGGTTAGTGATTGGCTATTTCTTGCAGCAAAAAGAATTATCAGCCAACACCACTGCGATCCAAAAACAACATATTGAAATGCAGAAAAGTGCAGAACATGCAGCCGTTCAAGTGGCAAGTATTCAAACTAGTGTGCTGCATTCACAACAACAGTCATTCATCCGAATTTATGAAATGGTTAGAGTTTCCTTAGGCTCAATAGTGGGCATGCTTTATGTTTCGAGCCAAGGTCAAGGGGGCACCGCATTAATCGATACGGATGAAATAACGAGTTTATGGTCTGAAATGATGAATGGCGACGTGGATTTGTTTGTCCGACGTTTTTTGTTCATAAACGGTAGCGATGTACAAGACATGCAGGAATTATTGTATGGTACTGAAATTAGAACGCGTCATAGTAATAATTTCATTCGTCAGTTTGGGCGTATTATTGATAATGCGAAAGCCTGTGATCCTGAAGGTATGTTACTAGATGCAATCTGTAACAGTGCTCATGGTAGGCTTTACGAAATCATGCTGCATTGCAGTAAAACCGCTCAAAATAACAAAGATTGACTCTGATTTACTAGGTCGTGTATGGGTTTTGTAAATGACTTTAGATAAGTAAAAGTACGTCTCACTTGGTCGAACATTCTTTTAAATTGTTACTTTTTTAAACACATTCCAACCTGTCGCAAATTTAGTCCAAGCTAACTTAATCCTCATGGTTGAAAAATCGATGTGTGGTATAAAATATTAGATTTGAGTTGTTACTTTGATGTTAGACCGCTTTTATTGTGCGTTGATGTATCTCATTTACGCGTTTAAGCTGCAGTTGGCTAAGTATAACCTCCAGTAATTTGACTACATCACACTTATTAAACCTTTGGAGATTATATGCAGTATATTTTGGGCATCATCACATTAGCTGTTTTAGTATCTGGCTGCTCTCAACCTGCCCCAGAAAATCCCATTCAAGATGAGCCCGTCGCGATAGTTAGCAGTTGGCAAGTAGACTTTTTAGATGAATTTGAGACTTTTAACCCAGAAAACTGGCAAGATCAGATGTTATGGGTGAATAACGAAGATCAATGTTATGTGCCAGATAATCAGTTTAATACTCGGGAAGTCAGCGAAGGAACGTTAAAAATTAGAGTGGTTGACCTAGGTGAAAAACGTCCTTGTGACAACATCAATAAATTGGGTGAGCAACATCACGATACACAATACGTAGCAGGTCGTATTGCCTCGAAAAATCTCAAAGAGTTTATTAAAGGTAAATGGACCGCCAGATTAAAAGTGGAAAACAGTGGTCAAGCTGGCATGTTCCCAGCGTGGTGGCTGCTAGGTGCTTTGAATAATGAACCCCCCGTGCAAGAAGCCAATGAAACCGTATGTTGGCCGATGACAGGCTCAGGTGAAATCGATATTTTTGAACATCACAGTGATGGTGGTCCAGACCACTATGCCGCCCGCGCAATTACAAGCTTGGGCTATTGTGATGGGGGTGATTGGCAGGCACTCATGTTGGTGCAGGCAGCCACCTTAGGTGAATACCATGATTATTCAGTCGAATTGGTTGGTAATAACATTATTTTCCGCCTTGATGGCGTAGAAGTGTACCGTAACAATAAAGATGAGGACCAGTTCCCTGAGTCTTTATTCGCTATCCTAAATTTTGCAAAGATCAATGACTCGCCTATGACTCAAAATTGGACCATGGAAGTGGACTGGGTGAAACACGAAGTCTGGAAATAAACACACTTCCGGCAGTCGCCGAAGGTTTGGCTGATAAGTTGTTCAGCTAAACTTTTGGCTACTGCAGAGTCAGTCTGATATTAGTTCTTACGTGAGATATGGTTTGATATTCTTCGGTGATGCTCAAAATCAGGTTTACACTAGCAAAATGCAAGAAGAATAAACGCTACTAACGCTTTGCTGCGAGTTCATTTGTGTGTTGCTAGTTTTGTAAATCAGTATTTTTTTAATCTAGGTCTGCTAATCAAAACATACCTAAACCGACCATCGATATATAACAAGTATGGTGTAAAGTCGCATAAAAAGTGTTTTCCCCCTGCTTTATGCAAAAAGCAAAAAGCGCAGCTATCACATATTAAATGTAGTGTACAAAAAGGACATCGCTTGAAAATTTTTAACACCATAAACCGAAACAGTTTAAAGGGCGATATTTTAGGTGGCTTAACTGCCGCAATTGTGTCCTTACCTTTGGCACTAGCGTTTGGTTTAGCCTCAGGCGCAGGGCCAGAAGCGGGCCTCTATGGGGCCATTATTATTGGTCTTTTTGCGGCGCTATTTGGCGGCACACCTACACTAATATCAGAGCCAACAGGTCCCATGACTGTGATTATGGCAGCAGTAGTGACAGCGATGGTTGCGCGTTACCCTGAGACCGGTTTAGCTATGGCCTTTACGGTAGTTATGATTGCGGGTGTGACACAAATCCTGTTTGGCTTATTAAAGTTAGGTAAATACATTACCTTAATGCCCTACAGTGTAATAAGTGGCTTTATGTCTGGCATTGGTTGCATATTAATCATCATGCAGTTTGCACCTGCGGTGGGAGTGACAGCTCCTTCAGGTGGCGTAACTGGAGCGATAATCGCTTTTCCTGATACCTTAAGTAAAATCAGCATGACTGAGGTGGGAATGGCGTTAGGCACGCTGCTCTTAATATTTTTTACACCTCGTAAAGTGAAACAGTGGGTGCCACCACAATTAATTGCGCTGGTGGTTATTTCGCTAATGTCGGTGTATCTACTTAACGATCCTGATATCAAACGTATCGGCGCAATCGACGTCAGTCTGCCCTCATTAGTATTCCCTACCTTCACTTCTGAATTGCTGCAAACCATGATACTAGATGGCATAGTACTGGGTATGTTGGGTTGTATAGACTCGATGTTAACCTCAGTCATTGCCGACAACCTCACGCGAAGTGAGCATAAATCAGATAAAGAACTAATTGGCCAAGGCTTAGGCAATTTATTTTCCGGTTTGTTTGGTGGTTTGCCAGGCGCAGGTGCCACCATGGGAACGGTGGTCAATATCCAAACTGGTGCCAAATCGGCTTTGTCAGGTCTGATCCGTGTGTTCATATTAATTGTGGCTGTATTTGGTGCATCTGGACTCATCTCCGTTATTCCTATCGCTGTATTGGCAGGCATCGCCATTAAGGTGGGTATCGATATTCTGGATTGGAGTTTTATTAAACGTGCTCATAAAACATCCAAACAAACCAGTGTTATTATGTATGCGGTATTGCTGCTGACTGTTTTTGTTGATTTGGTCGTTGCTGTTGGGATTGGGGTATTTATTGCAAACATTATTACGATTGAAAAACTCAGTGTCTCACAAGCTAAAAACATCAAAGCCATTAGTGACGTGGATGGTCGATTACCCTTAAACAAAGAACAACGTACGCTGCTAAATAAAGCGCAGGGTCAAATTCTCTATTTTTATTTAAGTGGTACTATGATTTTTGGGGTTTCAAAGGCACTTTCTAGAGAACTCGGCAGTTTGGGCGATCACCGTGCACTGATTGTGGATTTAAGTGATGTTTCTTTTTTAGATGACACCATCGCTCTGACTATCGAAAATTTGATAAAAGATGCACAAGAGTTAGATAAACAAGTGGTAATGCTGGTAAATAAGCCTGCTACCAAAGAAAAATTAATGCACTTGGGTTTTGAAACCTTATTAACAGATGCCGATTTTGTGTATGACCGCACCCAAGCTTTAACTTTGGCCCATAAAAAACTGCACGATGCTGGTGTGTTAATCGGTTGAGCTAAGTGTAGCAAAATCATGATTGCGGATTGAAATAGAATACCTTGGTATACGATGAGATCGAATATAAAAACAACAGCGGTTGGTAAACTGGCTGAACTGATCTTAATCTTTATTTGTAGGATATAACTACTAAATGGTGATTAATTGGAGTGTGGTGGCAAATTCACGACTGGCAGTCGCTACCCTATGATGTAAAAACAGTCCAATTGTTGACGGCAATACTGCGGTTAATGGATTTTTCGGATTACTCTACGCTTTCTAACCAAGCATATATTTAAGGATGTAAAGTGACATTAATATTAGTAATATTGACATCAATTTTTGTGACTGGATGTTCAGTTGTGGGCCAAAGTGATGTTGATTCTGCTCCTTATACTGTGCTTCAATCCGACCAGATTCAAAAAATTGAGGTGCGTAACTACGATTCAATGGTGTTGGTGTCTACTAGCATGTCCAGTGAGAGTGGTAATAATGCTTTTAGAAAATTGTTTAGTTACATTACTGGCGATAATGAGGGAGCCACTAAAATTGCTATGACTACTCCCGTTATAATGAACGATAATAATCAATTGGAACAAGATCTAGAAGCAACAGTAAAAGTGGAAAGAGAAGTCGAAAAAGGCTTAGAAATTTCCATGACTGCACCTGTTTTTATGAAAGACAGTGCAGGTAACGCTTTCATGTCATTTGTTATGCCAAAAGATTTCACATTATCCACAACACCTAAACCAACCAACCCTGAAGTTTATGTGAGTGAGCTAAAAGATTATAAAGTCGCCGCGATCCAATTTAGCGGTACATTGAGCGACAGTAACATAGAAAAATACACTAATATTCTTACCGTTTGGATCACTGGAAACGGCTACGAGGCAGTCAGTAAACCCGTAAAAGCAAGTTACAATGGGCCTTTAACTTTGCCCATGTGGCGTCGCAATGAAATGTTGATTGAGGTTAGATGAGCCTTATTTAAATTTATTGGACTTTATCTAACTTTATCTAACCTTGTTTAAAATTCAGTGTTAACTGTTAGTCTGACTACTATTAATTTGTCGCCTTTAACTAATTAGGAAATTCCTTTTGACGCTAAATCGAAAAAAGTCCCGCATCATTATCATTGGTGCTAATTTCGCTGGCCTTACTGCTGCAAGTAAGCTGAGCAAATGCCATGAAGTCACAGTAATTGACATCAAGCAGGATTTTCAGTGGACACCCAATATTCATGAAATTTTGTCAGACGTTAAAAAAGAAACCAGTCTTAGCTTAAATCTTGAAACTATCATCACAAGGTTAGGGCATCGCTTTATAAATCAGACAGTTTTAAGCATTAACGGTGAGTTACAAAGTGTCACCCTAGATGACAAACAGATACTTAATTATGATGTATTGTTGATTGCATCTGGGCATACACGATCAAACTTCGACATTAAAGGTGCTAGTCAATATGCCTACGGTTTTCGTACTGCTGACGATGTAATAAAAATACATAACGACATTGAGACACTGCTTAATAACAACAAACACCCAGTTAGTATCAATATTATTGGTGGCGGCTTTACGGGTGTAGAAGTGTTGGGTGAGTTATTACGTAAATATGCAACCAACAAAAAACTGCACTTTAACGTGATCGACAGGGCCCAAAGATTAGTCCAAGCTTTGCCAGAAAAATTATCAAATGACATTTTAAGCCAATGCAAAGACTACCAAGTTAGCTTTCACTTCGACAAAAAAATCACTGAAGTTAAACAATCTAGTATTCATTTTAATGATAAAAAATCAATCGAGTCAGACTTAACTATCTGGTCTGCTGGTACCAAATTGCCTGATTATCTTGATGGCATCAATACACAGGCAATCTCTAATGGATTAGCTGTTAATCAGTATTTACAAACAAAAGAATTTAACAGTATTTTTGTCGCCGGTGATTCTGCTGCGCTGCCAAACTCGTTACCTAAGCAAGCCAGCATAGCCTTAGACATGGGATTACATGCAGCGACTAACATCAATCGATTTTGTGCTAAAAGCACCTTAAAACCGCTTAAAGTCTACACAAAGCCAATAATTCTGTCGCTGGGTGATATCAATACCTATTTCATCCAAGGACAGTTGGTTTTAGCCAGTCCTTTATTAGCTACCGCTAAAGAAGCTGTTTATCAGTTTTATATGGCCCGCTTATCAGCACTTCTGCCTTTAGAGCAAAGGGTTTTAGGAATAGCGGAAAGAATGACTTCGTCAACAGAAAAGTTATTGTTAGTTGAAATTTTAAAGTTAAGACCCAGAGTATTATTAGGCCGTAGTAAGGTTTTATAATGCGAAGTGAGGGCTCATTATTACCCATTAATAAACACTAGAGTTATATTACAAACCTGTTTAACGCTATTTTTTATATCATAATTTGCTAACTAGGTTTAGCGAATTTAATAAAGTGGCTATTTATATAATGATTTATTTGATTAGCTTACACACTTATCCATTCCATGGCTGCTTGCAGTAAGGATGATGTTTCTTAGAGCCTGCAGTTATAAAACCTAAATGTTCGGTCGTTGCTTTAAACGAAAATTAACGGTACTTTGACTTAAATAGTGAATAACCTGTCTCATTTCATGCTGAATTGAGGCAAACCAAGTTACGGAAAACGTTTATTCATATTAAATGAATGCACACTTGGTCATTGTTGGTATTGAGGCATGTGAAATAGTCGACACGATATCGCCCAGTCCAAAACGTTTATCAACAACCTGAAGGAAAATCAATGGATCACCTTAGCGGCTTAGATGCGGCCTTTTTACATTTAGAATCACCTGAAACTCCCATGCATATTGGTGGCCTAAGCATATTGGAGCTGCCTGCAGATTATGAAGGTGATTTTATGCAGGATGTGCGCACCCACATCCAAAATCGTATGCATATGGCGCCTATTTTTCAGCGCAAACTTATCAATATGCCATTCGATATCGCTAATCCGATTTGGGTTACGGACGAGGCTATCGATATTGACTATCACATTCGACATGTCATTGTACCGCCACCCGCGACGAGGGGGAGCGTAGATAAACTGGTAGCTCGATTGCATTCTAGCCTGCTTGATCGCAGTCGCCCTTTATGGGAAATGCATATACTTGATGGTTTACCTGTACCCTCCGATTCGCCTGAAGGCACCCGTTATGTCGGACTCTACTCTAAAATGCATCATGCTGCGCTCGATGGTATGGGCGGGCAAGTATTAATGGAAGCCATTATGGATGTGTCAGCAGTGCCCCGTAAAGCTAACAAACGTATGCGCCGCAGAGAAGCCGCTAGGGGTGACAACTATGGTATTGCCGAACTTACAGTATCAGGTGTGATGCATAACGTTAGCCAATCCATTAAATTGACCAAAAACTTGCCAAAGTTATCTCTCAAAGCTATTGATATGCTCAGACCAGCTAAGTCATCTGAAGGCAGTAATGTGCATCGAATGAACTGGCTTGCGCCCAAAACACCACTCAATGCTACCATCACCAATCAGCGTAGTTTCGCACGCTTTTCTATTCCTTATGCTGACACTAAAAAAATATCCAAACTCAATAATGTCAGTCTTAATGATGTGGTTATGGCAATCTCCGGGGAAGGCATGAATCGCTATTTCAAGGATGAGGGATTTAGTACTGAAGAGCCCTTGTTAGCTGCTATTCCCGTCAGTGTTCGCCCTGAAGGCAACACCGAATTGAGCAACCAAGTGTCCATTGCCCGAATGAGTCTTGCTACTAATATCAAAGACCCACTGGAGCGGCTCCAGGCAATTAATGTTTCTTCTACGCATACCAAAACAATGATGTCTGATGTAAAAGCCATCATGCCTACAGACTTTCCCTCAATTGGTGCTCCTTGGCTAGTGAGTAGCATTGCCTCGACATTAACTCGCACCAGAGTGGCAAACTCCGTACCGCCGTTTGCCAACGTGCTTATATCCAACGTTCCTGGGCCTAACATTACCCTTTACTTTGCAGGCGCCAAACAGATCAGCACCTACCCAGTTTCGATCCCTTATCACGGTATGGGACTGAATATCACATTGCAAAGTTACAACGGTTGGCTCGACTTTGGTTTAATCTCGTGTCAAAAGCTGATGCCTGACATACATGAACTGGCGCAGCATATGAAAGACGCACACAAAGAAATGTTAGCACTTAGTTTAATCGCACACCCAGAAACCCCTGTAGCAGAAAGTTAAACCGATTTAGTAATCTTTGAATTAAAGTGCTGATTTAATCTTAGCTAAAGGTTGTTAAACAAGGGCTAGAAACCAACAACTTTGGTTTTTAGCCCCGTTAATTGATGAATGACTTGTTAAGCTGAAAATCGTTATTTAAATGTTGTAAAAGCCAGAGCTATATATTTTTTTGAGGCTTTTTAACCATAACCATAACCATAACCATTGACATTATTTCTGAGCAGTCGCAAATGAAGGCTGCCTTATTAAGGCAAGTAAACGCTTGCACATAATCCCCATACTATTAGCGGACAGAGATCATTACTCCGGAGGATCAGGCTTAATATTTTTTGCTACTCCGAGTTAAAATAAGTACTCACCCCCGGCCCCGTTATCTAATCTTATCTGAATCGCAAACGTGTTCCACAACACAATGCCCATTTTTAAGGCTCTTGACTTAAGAATCCAAACGACAGTGGATGCATCGTATTTGTCGATGCTTTTCTCGTATTAGTTCGACTTTTATTTAGTAAAAGAAAATACTATTTTAAAGGCCATATTATTGGAGATACTTATGAATCAGAAACAACAATCATGGCATACCCAACCTTCAGAAACAGTTGCAGACGGGCTACAACAGTCATGGCATGCACAACCCTCAGACACCGTTATAAATGCTTTGAATACTAATGCAACGTTAGGATTATCTACAAAAGATGCGACCATTCGGCAGCAGCGCTATGGTATGAACAATATTACCGAGTATAAAGGAACGGGTCCGTTCAAGCGTTTTCTTATGCAATTTCATCAACCACTTGTATACATCCTGCTAGCCGCTGTGGCAGTAACAATGACTCTTGGCGAATGGGTCGATTCTACGGTGATTTTTGTGGTGGTTTTATTGAATGCAGTCATAGGTTTTGTACAAGAGTCAAAAGCACTTCAAGCAATTAATGCATTGTCTAAGCGCGCCAAAACCACCGCCGTTGTTATTAGAGATGGTAATAAAATATCCATCCCTGCTAAACAACTAGTGCCTGGCGATTTAGTTGTTTTACAATCAGGCGACAAAGTATCAGCAGATATGAGGCTGATTAAAGTCAAAGACCTCAAGATAGATGAGTCTGCTCTAACAGGTGAATCCGTAGCCACTGAAAAGAATTATTCAACCTTACCAAAAGACAGTGTTTTGGGTGACAGAAGGAATATGGCCTATTCTTTTACTCTGGTGACATATGGCACTGGTTTAGGCTTAGTAACAGAAACAGGCGATGCCACGGAAATTGGTAAGATTTCCATATTAATTACGTCTACAAAAACCCTAGATACACCGCTTACTAAGCGTATTGCCCATTTTAGCCATATTCTTTTGTACGCAATTTTGATCTTAGCAGGACTAACAATTTTGATTGGGTGGTTGCACGGGCAACCACTGATTGAGTCGTTTATGGCAGCCGTGGCATTAGCAGTTGGCGCTATTCCGGAGGGTTTACCTGCTGCGGTTACGATCATGTTAGCCATCGGCGTTTCTCGAATGGTAAACGTCGCGCAGTTATTCGTAACTTAACGGCGGGAGAAACACTAGGCAGTACGACTGTTATTACCTCAGATAAAACCGGAACACTGACCAAGAACGAAATGACAGTCGCAGAGCTGTGGAGTGCTGGACAGCATCTAACAACAACAGGCAGCCGTTATGATCCAGAAGGCGAATTTTGATTACAAGAAAAATCTACCAATATAGGCAATATGCCTGCAGTACTTGAAACATTGACAGCCGGTTCGTTGTGCAATGATTCCAACTTGCATGCTCCCAACTCGCTGAATGACGGCAATATACATTGGTCTATCACGGGAGATCCAACTGAAGCTGCTTTGATTACTGCTACCATTAAAGCAGGTATTAGCCAGAAGTCGGTTAATTATGAACGCTTAGACAGCATACCTTTTCAATCTGAATACCAGTACATGGCGACGCTGAATGTGCGAGATAATCAACCTATTATCTTCCTCAAGGGCTCTTTAGAAAGCCTGTTACCACGTTGTGTTTCGATGCTTAACAAAAGCGGTAACCCGCAAGAAATGGATCGGACTCTTATCGAGCAACAAGCTGAACAAATGGCAACCCGAGGTTTACGCGTACTGGCCTTTGCTCGCAAACGTGTTGCTATTGATGTCGATGAGATCAACCACAGTGATGTTGAAGGAAAGATGGAATTTTTAGGTTTACAAGCCATGATCGACCCTCCGCGGCCTGAAGCGATCAAGGCCGTCGCAGCCTGCCATCAAGCGGGCATAGACGTTAAGATGATTACCGGTGACCACGCGTTAACTGCAGGTACCATTGCCCGCCAACTCGGTATTGTTGCTGACAATAGCGCTAGCTTATCCGTTACAGGCGCACAGCTCGCAACCATGACTCCCTCAGAACTAGTTGCAGCAGCCATCAAATATAAGGTGTTTGCTAGGGTAACCCCTGAAAATAAATTGCAATTAGTCAAAGCTCTGCAAAGCGAGGGGCATGTGGTGGCGATGACCGGAGATGGTGTTAATGATGCCCCTGCTTTGCGCCGTGCAGACATTGGTGTAGCAATGGCCATGAATGGCACGGAAGTCGCTAGAGAAGCTGCGGATATGATGCTTATTGACGATAACTTCGCAACGATCCCAGATGCCATTGAGGAAGGTCGCGGCGTTTTTGACAATTTAAAAAAATTTATTGTTTGGACTTTACCGACCAATGGCGGTGAAGGTCTAGTGATACTATTGGCTGTTATGTTAGGCGTGTCACTTCCGCTGTTACCGATTCATATTTTATGGGTCAATATGACCACCGCAATATTTCTGGGCTTAATGTTAGCGTTTGAGCCTAGAGAAGACGGCATTATGCAACGTGCTCCGAATAAGCCCAATACACCCATAATTGATGTAACGTTAGTGTGGCGAATAATCCTTGTATCAATACTGCTTTGTGTCACCTCTTTTGGTCTGTATGAATTTGAATTGAGCCTAGGTGCAAGCCAAACAGAAGCCCGCACAGTAGCTGTTGCTATGTTTGTCGTTGGAGAAGCCTTTTATTTACTCAATTGCCGCTCACTTAAACATTCTTTTTTTGCAGTGGGTCTGAATAGTAACCCTTGGATATGGGTCGGTATTGGCGCAATGATGTTTTTACAATTGCTTTTCACTTACGTCCCTATCATGAACTTATGGTTTAGTAGTGCACCAATCAGCGCAGAAGCATGGTTGCGCGTGTTCGCTGGCGGTTTACTTATATTTGTTTTGGTGGGATTAGAAAAACACTGGCGTTTTCGAAACACATCCCATCAATTAAATAATTTAAGTGTGGCTGACGAATAACCTTATGTTCAAAACAAGGATCAATGAATAAATTTAATCCACTAATAAATGGGAGCTTTACTATGGAGATCCTGCTAATTCATTTACGTTTTCATTGTCCGGCATGTTATGAGGATTAGCGGTTGCTGACGTAATTGAATTGGTTTTAGTGGCATATCTTATGGCCTTATCGAGCCTGAATTTTGAATTTGAATTTGAAGTGACGATGTTATTGTTTCACAGCATACTTATTTGTTTTTCTTCGGTGCTTTTTGGTGAGCATATCTCAGTTCCAAGCCATGACGGTACTCACATTGAACCTTGCGCTCACTTTGGCTACGTAGCTCTGCAATATGGCGTTATTCTGGTGTATAAACAACATGAATTATCATTATTTCTGATAGTGGTTCTTTGAGGATGTAAAACGCTTGTTCTTTTTATGTTAATGATGATGTAATCATATTTTGCCGAATTTGATAAAGAACCTTAAATAATTACTCTAGCAGTAGATGCTATTAGGCATGTGCTTTTAATTTTAGCCAAATAATGAGAATAACTATATGCCAAAAACAAGACCTAACGGAGAAGTTCAACCCGGTATCAAATGGGGGCCATTTACCATGCGGATCCCGTTTATTCATATGCGTTTTTCATTGTCAGATTTGCTTCAGGGGTCAGCAGTCGCTGGCGCAACGGGCATGGCTTTGGTGCCCTATTTTATGGCTTTATTAGGGCTGAGCTTTGAAGAAGCAGTCACCATGGCTATGTTTCATAGTATGCTTATTTCTTTTTCATGGATGTTCTTTGGTGACCCTTATGCGCCGGGTTGGCTCACCCCTGCGATACCTTTTGTTGTGGCGTTTATTACAGCACCCGCATACATAGGGGATCATGTTTCTCAGTTTCAAGCAATGACTGCACTTTCATTGAATTTTGCGTTCATTTTGATTGTGCTGGGGGCAACTGGACTTGGCGCGAAGCTAATTAAAATTGTGCCCAATGTGTTCAAAGGTGGGATTATTCTGGGTGCTGCAATTGCCGCTTTTTTACGGGTAACCAAAGACGGCGATGCGGCTAATGTATTTCAATCTGCACCTATAGCAGGAACATTGGGAGTGGTAGTTTGTTTAGTGTTTGCTTTTTCTAAGCCTTTACAAGCGTTTGCGATGAATAAAAAATGGCTAGCGACTATTCTTGGGTTTGGTTTATTACCTGGATTTGTTATAGCGGGTATTGTCGGTTTTTTCACGGGTGAGTTTCAATACAATATTCGTTGGGAAATACTTGATGTAGGGGCTTCGACCGCTTCTTTGTGGGAAAAAGCATCGCCTTTTGCAATCGGATGGCCACCTGTTGGGACTTTACTTGCTTCATTCCCATTGGCACTAATTACCTACATTTTGTTTTTTGGTGATGTGGTGACTGGCAATGAAATGATAGAACAAGCGCAAACAACTCGCTCAGATGAAAAGCTAGAATTAAACAGCAGCCGAGCACATATGGCTACGGGTATTAGAAATATTCTAATGGGTATTATTGCACCTTTCTTCGCTACTCAAGGCGTGTTATGGACCGGTATTCAAGTGATCCTTCTTAAACGTTGGACACAAGGTCGCGACAAGATAGATTCAATTTTCGACAGTATCGGAAGTTTTTATGCATATGGGCTACCCTTTTTGTTTATATTACTGCCGTTAGTGACCTTGTTAGAGCCCTTACTTCCCTTGGCGTTAGCGGTTACGCTTGTGCTCACTGCATTCGCTTGTGCTACGTTAGCTTTGTCACTTGTGAACGATGCGACTGAACGTGGGGCGATGGTCATTACAGCGATGGCATTTAGCGTCTTTGAACCTTGGTTGGGTTTGTTAGTGGGCATCATTGTTATTGCTGCTTTATGTGGTTTTCAGGTATTTGTACCGAAAAAAGAAGCCTCTCCAAAAGAAACAGCGGAAAAAGAAGCATAATACTGTAAGTAGCAACTAAAGACTGCTCGTTAACGCGTTGTCTTTAGTTGTCTTTAGCAAACTGAAGTTGCGATTGATTGCTAAATTCAACATCAATATTATTTCATGAATGAAGTTGATTGCATTGTTCTAATTAGTTTATGTGATTAATAATCATATTCAGTAAATTTTTGATTCAATACCCTGGCTAGATAATATTGCCTGGGGTTCACCCGATGATTTCATTATGTGAATAGCTTGGTTTAACAACGGTATTAGTGTGCTATGTTCTTTTTTTAATCTCATCACTAAATTGCCACTGGTGTGAAAGGCGGCAAACGCTATTTCTGTATTATTCAGCTTTGCCCAATACTTGGCAGTCTCTCTTTCTAAAATGACAGCCTTAAGTCAATTCTTTTTTAATCCTAGAATTAGTTGATTTTCGTTGAGAAAATCTGTGCGACTAAATTTGTTATCAACAACATAGAAGTAGCCAGAAATAGTACCTATACCTTTCCAAAAATGGACTCTCGAGTAGGAAATAGATGAGAATTTTCCTGTAATGTTACTATATGTTCAGTAATTTCAAAGAAGGACTGTTACCACAAACTCTGGTCCTGGGTCGTTATCTTCAAACCATTCAAGGCAGGAAAAAATTAAAGTCGACTATGCCATCCATGAGTGCCTTAGCTGCACGTTTTTGAGGGACATACACTGTTTTAAATTGTATGCCTGTATTTGCTTGTAAAGCTTTTGATAAATCAGTGAAAATACTCGTTCCACCATTTTTTCTGTATTTCGAAAGGGCACCCAGCCTTCTTTTTATCCCAGATCAAAATATAACGTTGGTGCTTCTTTTTTATCTAATGCAAAACAGTTTGTTGTCTGAAAACTTAAATAAATAATAAGTCCTAATATGTTCATTCTATTTTTTAGCATGGCTATCTTCTGTTTCTAAATGGAGGTGTTTATGGGTAATTGCAGGACTTGTTCGTTTCATCTAAGCCCTTAATTAATCTTTTTCTTGATTGTATTCACCAACAATATATACATCTTCCTTGTTGGTGATACGACTGACAATTTCTTCTAAACGTTTTTTATTGCCTTCATTGAGTTTACGGTTTTGTAACCCTGCTAAAAATTCTAAGGTATTCACTTTTTTAAAGGAGAGTAACTCTGCGTCGACTAAACTTTGTAATAAATTGAGGCTGAAAGCCAGCTCCCTTGGGAACAATAAATAAGCTTGATAAAAATCGTCTGTTGCTGCGGCAAAATTTTTGCTGATATATTTTTGCAATCCAACTTTATTCAATTCAAGTGCTTGTGGTCTTCTTTCGCCAATGGCATCTTCACTTTTTGCGACCAGTATGCCTGAGACAGTTTTTTCATTACCATCTTCAATGGTTTCCAGTTTTTCCTGACTAAGTTTTAAAAACTTTTTAGCTTTTATAGTATCACCGACGTTAGACCATGCTTGGACAGCATCAGTAATAGTCGATATTTCAGCGTCTTGAAGCTCGCTCATACCGCTGCGGGATAAGATGTCATTAGCTTTAACCACATTGCCTTCCATAAAAGCAATCATGGCAAACATATAGTCTTTTCTGATGATTAAACTAGGGTCAGACAGTTTTCTGCCAGCAGCACCCACTAAAAATTTTGCAACTTGCAAATCTGAAGAACGTTCAAGTATAGATTTCAATTCTGCTTCAGCTAAATAACAACGAGCAAGATCGAGTGATATGTCATCGTAACGCTCGCGAATAGAACGATTGGACTCGCGCTTCTTTTCTAATAAAGTGATGGCCTCTTTACCTCGTTCTTGCGCTTGATAAATATAAGCTTTTAAACGTGCAGCAGGAATAGATAACTCACCTTCGCGGATTTGATGCATGTAGTTTTCGGCTTTGTTGTATTGGTTGTTGTTTACGCTAATGCGTGCCAACCATTCGCAGGCTTTGTCACTGGTAAGCTCTGAATGTGTCAGATCAATTAATAAGGTTTCACTTTCTTCTATATGTTCGTCTAAAAATAGATTTTGGATTAATCCCCATTTAGCCCATATGACTTTGTCAGATTGCCGTAAAATACCACGATAAAGATCTACGGCTTCTGAATAGCTGCCCAATTTGGTTAACAGTCTGGCGCGCAATTTAATTAGTGTACTTTTTTTCCTAGGTAGGTCATTTTTTTCTAATAAATAGTCTAGAAGCACTAATGCTTGTGGATGATTGTCATCGTCCATCATTTCGTAAACAGGCATTAAATATTGATGTAGGCTAAGGCAGTTAGAAATATTATTAGCCAAATTATTTATCGTATAAGGCTTGATGATCAATGCGTCCGGATGCACATCAGCAATCTGACCAATAATAAGTGGCAGTCGATCGCAGGTAATAAATATCACACAGGTAGCATGAGTGATTTGTTTTTGCTTTTGTAAGTCTTGAACAACCTCTACGCCGTTTTTATTTTGACCAAGGTGAAAGTCCATCAGTAGAAGGTCTAACTTCTTATTTTTTATATTGGCCTTGAGCTCTCGGCCATTGCTAAAACAGCTAATTTGGCTAAATCCCATATCCAACAAATGGTTGCGAATATTGATACGGGCCATCCCGTTATCTTCCACAATGGCGACTCTAACTTTTGCAAGTGACATCTAAGTTGACTGTTTTTTCTTGAATCTACCCGCAGCATAGCAGCCAGAAGAAATAAAAATAATCAATTTTTTTAGTCATACTCAGAGGTTTGATTAAATACACTGATTGAGGTTGTATAGCTAATGAGACAGTAGTTAATAAGTAAAAATGTTTACTTTACGTTAACGTAAAGGTAAAAATTTGTTAGCCTCTTAAAATTAAATCATTTAGGATTATTTATGCAGCTTATTACGTCTCTCATTATTGGCGAATTGATTATATCGTCCTCACTGCCAAACATTTCGTGATTAATCCTGCAATTAATGAAGTGATAGCTGAATTGACTTGTACTACTGAAGTAGAATTAGCGTTGGCCGTAGCAAGTGCAAAAACAGCCTTTGAAAGTTGGAAACAGCTACCTGCTTCAGAAAGAGCGCGAGTGATGCCCCCCTTATGGATGTTTCCTATGGCCAATGCATGCAGCAACACCTTTATTCTCAAACCATTAGAGCAACATAAACCTGAAATCGGGCAGGCGGATATCAACATACCTATTCCTGTGTCATTGCCATTTTTCTCTTTTACTGGCTGCAAGCACTTCTTCTATGGTTATTTACATGCCTATGCTAAACAAGCCGTGCGTTTTTATACTGCAACAAAAACGATGACTGTGCGCTGGTTTGAAGATGACATTGCCTCTGGCTCCAATATGACCATTTCATTGAAATAGGAAGAGATTATGAATTTTGACATGACTGATGACCAACTTGCTTTTGCCGACGCCGCCAAACAATTTGCTGAACAGGAACTGGCTCCTCACGCTGCTAAGTGGGATAGAGAACACATTTTTCCAAAACAAGTGATTCAAAAAGCAGGTGAGCTGGGTTTTTGTAGTTTGTATTCACCAGAAAGTGAAGGTGGGCTGGGCCTAAGTCGTTTGGACTCCTCCATTATTTTTGAGCAACTTGCTATGGGATGCACCACTACTACTGCCATGATGACCATCCATAATATGGCCACATGGATGGTGGCAACGTGGGGTACCAGAGCGGCTAAAGATAGATGGTGCCCTAGTTTAGTTACGGGTGAAAAATTAGCATCTTATTGTTTAACTGAGCCCAGTTCAGGATCAGACGCAGCAGCCATGCGTACTACGGCCAAAAAAGATGGTACCAAAAAAGACAGTGGGGACTATTTGTTAAACGGCTCTAAAATGTTTATTTCAGGTGCAGGTGAAACCGAAGTGCTGGTGGTTATGGCGCGCACTGGTGAAGCGGGTCCTAAAGGCATATCTGCTTTTGTAATAGCGGCCGATGCTGAGGGTGTCATTTATGGCAAAGCCGAAGAAAAGATGGGCTGGAATGCACAACCTACTCGTTTGATTACGTTTGATAATGTTCGCGTATCGGCAGACTGTTTATTAGGTGAAGAAGGGCAGGGGTTTACTTTTGCCATGAAAGGTTTAGATGGCGGGCGTATCAACATTGCGACCTGCTCGATTGGCACCGCACAAATGGCATTAAATACCGCCAAATCTTATATGCAAGAGCGTACTCAATTTGGTAAACCACTTGCGGCGTTTCAAGCTTTACAATTTAAATTAGCTGATATGGCGACTGAACTTGTGGCCGCCAGGCAAATGGTCAGATTGGCTGCGTTTAAGCTCGACAATGAAGCGTCAGAATGCAGCGCCTATTGCGCTATGGCAAAACGTTTTGCTACCGATGTTGGCTTTACTGTGTGTAATGAAGCATTACAAATTCACGGAGGATATGGGTATATTAAAGAATATCCGTTAGAAAGATATGTGCGAGATGTACGAGTACATCAAATTTTAGAGGGCACCAATGAAATTATGCGAATGATCATTGGTCGACGTCTGTTGGCAGAACATGCTGGCGATATTCTTTAAGTTTTTTTCGATCAGTACCACTGTTAAATTAGGAATATTATGTCTAGTGAAAATGCCTCGGTTATTTTTGACGAACTAACCACTGAATGTGGTTTTAAGATTGGCCAAGCCACCTTAACTAAACCTGCTTCTTTAAACGCTTTAAATTTGCAAATGATCAACTTGCTGACACCTCAGCTAGAAAAATGGCAACAAGATCCCAAAATTGCCATGGTATTTTTAGAAGGAAGCGGCGAGCGAGCTTTTTGTGCGGGTGGCGATATTGTGTCGATGTATCAGTCGATGCAGGAACCAGTATCCGATAAAGAAAAATCTGATACTGAAAATAGCTACGCGCTACAGAATTTTTTCACGCAAGAATACCAACTTGATTATCTTATTCACACTTTCTCTAAGCCTATTTTGGTTTGGGGAAATGGCATCATCATGGGGGGTGGATTGGGTCTGATGAGTGGCGGTAGTCACAGAGTTGTTACAGAAACGTCACGTATTGCGATGCCCGAAATCAGTATCGGTTTATATCCAGACGTAGGCGGTAGCTATTTTTTAAATAAAATGCCAGCAGGTTGTGGTTTGTTTTTGGGGCTGACGGGAGCATTCATTAATGCATCTGATGCGTTGTACAGCAATTTAGCCGACTACTTTGTGCCTCACAATGCAAAAGAGGCATTCTTGAGTCGTCTGTTAGCCGCGAATTGGCAAGAGGATTTGTTTCACCCAACCTTGTCGAGTATTTGTGATGATTTTCACTCATTAAATATTGGGGAGTTGCCTAAAGGTAATCTCATCCTGAATCAGGACTGGTTGACAAATTTAGCTACTCAAGCCGACGTCACTCAAGCCACTGAATATATAATATCAGCTGATTTTGAGGATAATAAGTGGTTAAGTAAAGCACAAAAAACGTTAAGTGCTGGGTCACCTATTACTGCAAATATAGTTTTCGAACAGCTACAAAAAGGTAAAGATATGACCTTGGCTGAATGCTTTCAAATGGAATTAGGTTTGTCTTGTAAATGTGGTGAGTTTGGTGAGTTTCAAGAAGGTGTGAGGGCACTGTTGATTGAGAAAGATCATCAACCCAACTGGCGTTTTAAAACTGTTGAGCAAGTTCCCAAAGCCACCATTGATTATTTCTTTGAAAATATTTGGTCACAAGATACCCATCCTTTAGCGCATTTGGATGTAGATTGATAAGTGATAAAAAACAAACAACAAAAATAGGTAATAAAATGCATAAACAACTACCTAAGATAGCCTTTATTGGTTTGGGCAATATGGGGTCTCCTATGGCGCTCAATCTGTTAAAATCGGGTTATAGCGTATCTGTGTTTGACCTAGTTCAAGCCACTATGGATATTCTTGAACAGGCTGGTGCCAAACAAGCCAACTCTGCGTCAGAAGTTGTTCTGGATGCTGATGTAGTGATATCCATGCTGCCTGCAGGTAAACATGTTGAGTCACTTTACATTGCTGAAAATGGACTCATTAGCCAGTTAAAAGCAGGCACGTTGGTGATTGATTCGAGCACGATTGATGCTTTAACTTCAAAAGCGGTAGCCAGTAAGTTGGCAGAAAAAGGTATCCATTTTGTTGACGCCCCTGTATCTGGTGGAGTAGGTGGCGCAACGGCGGGCACTCTGACTTTTATTGTAGGCGGTAAAGAACACGATTATGCAACCGCATTACCTATTTTGCAGGCCATGGGCAAAAACATCTTCCATGCTGGCGACCATGGGGCAGGACAAGTGGCTAAAATATGCAACAATATGTTGTTGTCAGTATTAATGTTAGGCACTTCTGAAGCGCTACAAATGGGTATTGATAACGGCCTAGATCCTAAAGTGATGTCAGATATTATGTTGCAAAGCTCTGGCAGAAACTGGACCTTGGAATTGTATAACCCATGCCCAGATGTGATGCCAAATGTGCCTTCATCTAATGACTACCAAGGCGGTTTTATGGTGGATTTGATGAAGAAAGATTTAGGCCTTGCTATGGATACTGGACTTAAAAGTCAATCTTCTACCCCGATGGGAGCGCTGGCACAAAGTTTATACAGTATTCATAGTATGCAAGGTAACGGACAACTGGATTTCTCCAGTATTTTTAATTTATTTTCCAAGCAAGAGAAGTCCTAATGAACTTACAAAATCAAGTGATTGTCATCACCGGAGCGGCTCAAGGTTTGGGTAAAGCTATGGCCGAAGAGTTTGCTAAACAAGGCGCACATATTGCCTTATTAGATATGCAGGCAGAAGCCATCGAAGCGGCTG